>CAZMQP010000324.1:0-3450 GCA_964568385.1 uncultured bacterium | reverse complement strand
CGGAAAAAATCTCCCCCTTGGTCTCGATGACGTAAATCATATCATCCTTGAACATGATGAAGTCGGAAGTGGACAAGCTCGCGGCGCACGGCGTGGATGCCGCCGCCCAGCTCGGCGTCAGCCCGTCGGCCCACCTGATCCTGCCGTACCACCGGGCGGTCGAGGCGTGTGCCGAGGCTGGCCCCGGGGCGATCGGCACCACCGGCCGCGGCATCGGATTCGCGTACCGCGACAAGGCCGCGCGTGTGGGGCTGCGCGTGGGCGACCTCGCCGACCCTGCGTACGTGGCGTCGCAGGCCGATCGCGTGCTGCACCGGCTCCGCCTCGAGTTCCCGGAGGCCGAGGCGCTCGCGGGCATGACCGGCGCCGGGCTGACCGCCGACCTCGCGGAGCTCGCCGCCTGGCTCGCGCCGCTCGTGACCGATGTCTCGCTCGAGCTGCACGAGGCGCTGCGCGCCGGCCGCTCGGTGCTGCTCGAGGGTGCGCAGGGCACGCTGCTCGACCTCGACCACGGCACCTACCCGTTCGTCACGTCGTCGCCCGCCAGCGCTGCCGGTGCGCCGCTCGGCGTCGGCCTGGGGCCCGGCGTGGTGGACGAGGTGGTGGGGGTGACCAAGGCCTACGCCACGCGCGTCGGCCACGGACCGTTCCCCTCCGAGATGCCCGCCGAGGAGGCGGCGCGCCTGCGCGAGGCGGGCGAGGAGTACGGGGCCACGACCGGGCGCGCCCGGAGGTGCGGCTGGCTCGACCTGCCGGCGCTGCGCTACGCCGCCCGTGTCAACGGGCTGACGCAGCTGGTCGTCACCAAGCTGGACGTGCTCGACGAGTTCGAGGAACTGCAGGTCGCCGTGGCCTACGAGGCGGACGGACGCGCGGTGGAGCATCTGCCGAGCGATGCGCGGCGGCTCGAGCGCTGCCGCCCCGTGTTCCGGCGCTTCGCCGGCTGGCGCTCGGACACCACCTCGGCGCGGCGCTGGTCCGATCTGCCGGCCGCGGCGCGCGAGTACCTCGAGTTCATCGAGCGCGAGGTCGGCGTGCCGATCGTGACGGTGTCGGTCGGCGCCGCGCGTGAGTCCGAGGTGCGCCGCGGCTGAGGCCGTCGCCGGTCAGCCGGGCTCCCCGTCGGATTCGGCCACCGCCGAAAGCGCCTCGCGTGAGGGCAGCATGAAGCGGCCCTCGCCGGTCAGCAGCAGGCCGTCACGGCCCCAGCGCGACAGCACGCGGATGGCCGACTCGACCGTGGTGCCCACCATCTCGGCCACCTCCTGGCGGGACAGCGACAGCGGGATCTCGGTGCCCTCGGGCGCGGGCCGGCCGACGCGGTCGGCCAGCGTCAGGAACAGCCGGGCGATGCGCGTCTCCACACGCAGGCCGCGCATCTCGGCCAGCTTGCGGGTGAGGGCGAGATTCAGACGGGTGAGTTCGCGGATGATGCCGCGCGCGAACGTGGGGTGGCGCTCCAGCAGGTCGAAGTAGTCCCGGCGCGGCAGCACCAGCAGGGCGGTGGGTTCGAGGGCGATCGCCGAGGCGGGATAGGGCATGCCCGCATAGACCGCCACACTGCCGACGTGCTCGCCGGGTTCGAAGAGCTCCAGGATCACGTCGCCGCCCGCACCGTGCCGGACCACCTTGACCCGGCCCGTGAGGATGACCGTGAGCGCCTCCGCGGGGTCGCCCGCGTGCCACAGGGCCTCACCCCGGCGGTAGTCGCGCAGGCCGACCAACGGCTCGAGCCGGGCGAGGTCCTCCTCACCCAGCTTGGAGAAGACGGGCAGCGAGCGGAGCCCGGCCCGGATCCGGTCCCTGCGATGGTCGCTCACCGGGGCATCCTCCGGCCGTCCCCGCGGCGGCGCAAGCCTCCCCGGCCCCTCCCGGGCCGCCCGGCCGCCGGAGCGGGAATCGGCGTCCGGTATGACGCGCGTCATACCCCGCCCGACGCGGCCGCCGCGATGCTGGGGACATGGAGAAGCGCCCCACCACATCCGCGCTCGCCCGGCGCCTGTTCGCCCCGCTCCGGCGGGACCATCGGCGCGTCGTCGCCCACCTCGAGGAACTCGAGACGGTGATGGAGGCGCGCGGCCGGCGCGCGGTCGCCGAACGGCCGCTGCGCGACCTGGTGGCGCATCTCGAACCGCTGTTCGCCACGCACATGCAGGCGGAGGACGACCTGCTCTACCCCGCGCTCCGGCGGGCGCTCCCCGAGGCCGCGGGTTCGATCGACGCGCTGCGCGAGGACCATCGTGAGCTGCGCAGCCTGCTCGGGGCGCTCGCGATGCGGCTCGAGCAGCCGCGCAGCGGCGTGCGCGACGAGCAGCTCCGCGTGCTCGCGCGCGACTTCATCGACCTGCTCCGGCTGCACATCCGCAAGGAGGAGGGGGTCGTGTTCACGGTGGCCTCGCGCGTGCTGCACGAGGACGAGCTGGCCACGCTGGTCCATCGCATCGAACAGGTCCGTCCCACCACCCATCGCGGCGGCTCCACGCGCCGTCCAGGAGAGGCCTCATGAGAACCGCACTTCTGCTGACCCTTGCGCTGGTGCTCGCCGGATGCGGCGGCGCTCCGGACTCGGGCTCTTCCGCGTCCGGTGTGCCGGCGGCGAACGGCGGCGCCGTCGCGGCCGACCTCGACCGCGGACCCCGGGCCGCCGAGTCGCCGGCGGATGCCGCGCTCGCCGAGCAGGGCGAGGAGCTGTTCCAGACCAAGGCGTGCTCCGCGTGCCACGCCTTCGGCAGCAAGGCCACGGGTCCCGATCTGGCCGGGGTGGCCACGAGGCGCACGGCGAAGTGGCTCGAAGCCCAGATCCTGCACCCGGACCTGATGGTGAAGAGCGACCCCATCGCCCGCGAGCTGTTCGCGAAGCACGCGCTGCAGATGCCCAACCAGGGGCTCACGCCGGCCGAGGCCCGGGCCGTCATCGAGTACTTCAAGCACCGCGACCGCAGCGAGGACGACACGCACTGAGACCCGGGTGCACCGGACGCGCGAGCGCGCGCCCGGGCGGCGCCCGAACGAGAGGAGGACACGCACATGAGGCACGGCTGGAAACTCGCACTCGGCGTCCTGATCCTGATCGGAGTCGTCCTGGGTTGCGCCGGGACGCGTTCGAGCGGAGACGCCGCATCCAAGGTGTACGTCAAGCCGGGCGAGCACGACACGTACTACGCGTTCATCTCCGGCGGACACCACGGCAACGTGTACGTGTACGGGATGCCGTCGAGCCGGCACATCACGACCATCCCCGTGTTCACCCCCGAGCCCGCGGTCGGCTACGGCTACGACGAGGAGTCCAAGGCGATGCTCGGCGGCCGCACCTGGGGTGACGCGCACCATCCGGGACTGTCGGAGACCGACGGCAACTACGACGGCCGCTGGCTGTTCATCAACGACATGGTCAGCGCCCGCATCGCCCGCATCGACCTGAAGGACTTCAAGACCAAGCAGATCTTCGGG
>CAZMQP010000323.1:0-3453 GCA_964568385.1 uncultured bacterium | reverse complement strand
GCCGGGAGCAGGCGGTCCACGTCGGAGCGTTCGCCCAGGAAGTGGACGCGTGCGGTGAGCCCGAGCCGGTCGAGCGCGCGCTCGAGCGCGGGCCGCTCGGGTCCGTCACCCGCGATCACGAGATGGCCGGCCAAGCCGCGATCGCGCACCTGCGCCATCGCGGCCAGCAGCGTCGGGATGTCCTTGCGCGGCGCCAGGCACGCCACCGCGCCCAGGATGGGCTCCTCCGGGGGGATCCCCGGCAGACCGTCGGCGCGGCCGCGGTCGGTGCGGCCGTCGAAGCGGGCCACGTCCACGCCGTTCTCGATGACCGTGATCCGCTCGCGCGGCACGCCGAGCGCCACCGAACTGCGCGCGACCTCCTCGCTCACCGCCGTCACGTGGGTGGCGAGCCGGTGCGCCAGGCGCTGCATGGCGATCTGCCGCGGCGTCTCGAAGGCGTCCACGTTGCGCTTGGCCACCGCGACCACGGGCACGCCGCACGCACGGCCCGCCAGCGCCGCGAACAGGTTGGGGCCGAACAGGTAGCCGTGCACGATGTCCGGACGCCACGCGCGGATGAGCGAGACCAGCCGCCACAGGCCGCGCGCACCGCTCGGGTCGTAGAGGCGGCGCCCGACACCGAGGTCGGTGAGCGGCAGACCCGTCTGCTCGACCAGCGGCGTGAAGGCCCCCTCGCGCTTGAGGCAGGCGATGCGGATGTCGAACCGCGTGCGGTCGAGGCGGCGCCACATCTCGAGCAGGTGCCGCTCGGCGCCGCCCGTGACGAAGTTCGCGGCCACGTAGAGCAGCCGGATCCGGCCGTCGCCGGCGCGCGCGCGAAGGGGGCTCATGTCGTGCGCTCCTCGCGGCCGCGCCGCAGCGCGGCGAAGCGCCCGGCGAGTTCGGCGCGCACCATGCGGGCCGAGAAGCGCCCGCCCGGCCCGAGCACCGCCCCTTCGGGCAGGCCCCGGCGGCGGAGGGTGAACGGGTCGTCCCCGCGCGCGATATCACCGCTGCGGGTGGTGACGGCATAGGTGAGCCCCGCCGCGCGGACCGCCCGCAGGGTGCGCTCGTCGTGGTCGCCGTTGGGGTAGGCGAGCCCGGTGACCTCGGCCCCGACCGCCTCGCGGATGCGCTCGGCCGAGCCGGCGATCTCGGCCAGCTGCCCGTCCTCCCCGAGCGTGGAGAGGAACGGGTGCGATTCGGTGTGCGCCCCCAGTTCGAAGCCGGCCTCGGCCCAGCGCGCGGCCTGCGGCAGGGTCGCCAGCTCGCACGGCGCCTCCGCGTGGACGCCGAGCGACTCGCGCAGGTCGTCCAGGCGCGCCCGCTGCTCGGCCGGCGGCACGCGCATCAGCGGCAGCAGGTCGTAGAGCGCGCGGCGGCGCCCGGGCTCGTCGCCGAGCCCCAGTTCGGCGGTGCAGCCGTTCCACCGCACGACATGCCGGCGCGTCGTCGCAGCCGTGAGCACGTGCACGAGTTCGTCCCACCACGGTGCCCGCCGCGACGCCATCAGCCCGGCCGCCAGGTAGAGCGTGGCGCGCGCGCCGTGACGCTGCAGCACCGGCAGCGCCCGCTCGAGATTGTCGAGGTAGCCGTCGTCGAAGGAGAAGGCGACCCGCTGCCCCCGCGTCGCGGTTGCGAGCCAGTCGAGGCCCTCGCGCACGGTGATCGGCGCCAGCCCCGCGCGCACGCACGCCGCGACCTGGGCCTCGAACACCTCGTGGGTGACGCCGAGCCGGTACAGCGGCCGCTCGCCCGCGCGGTAGATGCGATGATGCCGGATCACGGTGAGCCGTGGCGGACCGGCCCCCGGGTCGGCGCCGCCCGGCGCCAGCGCCAGCATCCAGCGCATCAAGCGCCCGCTCATGACCGGGCCTCGCGCGACTCGATGAGGCTGTGCTCGACGAGCGCCATCAGCACCCAGAAGTTGCTGGCGATGATCACGTTGAAGAAGCGGTCGCCGAACGCGCACGACACCGCCATGGACACGACCGCGCCGCCGACGCCGATGGCGAGCGCCCGGTCGAAGGGCGCCCGCGCCCGGCGCGCGGCCTCGCTGCAAAGGCTCCAGCACTGCCACAGCAGCGCCGTGAACAGGGCCAGGCCGAGGATCCCCATCTCGCCGAGCATGCGCAGGAACGTGTTGTGCGCCGAGTCCTTGACCTCCTCGAGGCCGAGTTCGGAGCCGATGTCGGGCAGCACGTAGCCCAGCCCCGTCCAACCGACCCCGTCGAGCGGGTGCGACTGGACCACCTCCATGATGCTGCGCCAGGTCTGCACACGGGCCTCGGCCGCCGCGTCGATCGCCACCTCGTCGGTGCCCTCGACCGCCACCTGGGATCCCGAGATGCGCTCCTTGAGGTAGTCGGGCGCCCACAGCGGCGACAACATCAGGGCGGCCACGATCACCCCGAACAGCACGCGCGAGGAACGCCAGGCCACGATCCCGAGCGCGACGACCAGCGCGACCATGCTGCCGCGCGAGAGCGACATGAACAGACCGACGCAGCTCGCGACGAAGGTGCCCAGCAGCACGAGCCAGCCCACGGGGTTGCGAGTGACGGTGAGCATCGCCACCGCCACCACGGCGAACAGCGCCAGGAAGGCACCCAGTTCGTTCGACTGCCCGAGCGTGCCGAGCGCGCGTCCGCCGGAGCCGTTGCGGCCGTACTGGATGGTGACGATGGACTCCGCCAGCAGGCCGAGCATCACCGCCCAGGCGACGCGCCGGCGGTCGGGCAGCCCGCGCACCATCGCCAGCACGATGAAGTACGTGGCGAATGTCGTGGCCGAGCGGAACAGCACGAGTCCGGCGGCGCCGGCCTCGTAGCCGAGCCCGGTCGGGAACGCGGCGCCGCGGATGATGGACAGCGCCGCCAGCAGCAGCAGCCCGCCGATCCACAGGTCGAGCCGACCTCGGCGGAACACCGGCTTGCGGCTGAGGATGCGGCCCAGCGCGAAGGTGCCGAAGATGGAGAACAGCAGCAGGTTGACGGGGTTCAGGCCGGGGATGGGCGCCGGCGGCACCCAAGGCAGGAACGGCACCGCGACCGGCAGCAGCAGCAGCCCGAAGTGCGGCTGCGACAGGATGCCGGCGAACGCCAGCATACCGCCCATCAGCTTGAAGAGCCGGTGGTCCGCCTGGTCGAACTGGTAGTCGAGCACGATGAACAGCGCCGTCAGCACGACCGCCGCCACGACCGCGATGACGAGCGGCAGCAGGCTCTGCGACCGTTCGGCGCTGCGGCGCGCCGAGGCGCGCAGTTCGGCGCCGACATCGGGGCCGTGCGGACCGGTGGTGGGCGTCATCGTGCGCGCCTCGCGTCATCGGAACCCGGCGCGGAGGCGCTCGCGACGCCTTCGAGCCGGACGCGCCGCAGCGCCATCATCGGCGTGGCGGCCGCCTTGGCGGCCGACTGCCGGCGCAGCCGCTGGAACAGCGACGGCGGCAGCAGCGAGGCGCACCAGCCG
>CAZMQP010000322.1:0-3456 GCA_964568385.1 uncultured bacterium | reverse complement strand
GGTTCGGCGGTGCGGTCCTGCATCGGCGGGTCTCCTCGGGTGGGGCCAGGGGTCCGGCGGCTCGGGCGACAGGGGGGTCATCGGCCGGCCGCCGCCCCGGGTTCACGCTGGGCTCAGGCGCGATCCCTCGTCGAACGGATGAGCGCTTCCATGTGGGCGAGGTAGCGGTCGAGCGCCCGGCGCCCGGCCGTGGTGAGGGTGTACTCGGTGCGCGGGAGCCGGCCCTCGAACGACTTGTGGCACTCCACGTAGCCGGCCTCCTCGAGCCGCCGCGCGTGCACGCTGAGGTTGCCGTCGGTGAGCTCGAGCAGGCCCTTGAGTTCGTTGTGGCTGAGCCGTGCGTGCACCGCGAGCGCGCTGACGAGCGCCAGGCGGGCGCGCTCGTGGATGAGCCGGTCGAGCGACTGCGCGCTCCGCTCGGGCGGCGGGTCGGCGCTGCGGCGGACGGCGCGGGCGGTGCGGGCGGAATCAGCCACCGTGCCTCCGCGCGATCCAGAGGCCGAAGCCGACATGCGCGAGGCCGAAGCCGGCCGCGAGCCACGCCGCGCTCCAGGCCGCGGGCGAGGCGAGCGCGCCGATGCCGCAGGCGATGCAGACCGCGCCGAGCAGCGGCACCGGGCGCACCGAGAACGCGCCGCCGCTGGCGACCGCGGTGCCGTAGGTGAGCAGCCACATGCCGGGCAGGAGGTCGTGCTGGTCGGCGCGCACGAGCGCCACCGTCAGCGCGGCGCCGGTGACCGCGGGCGCCGCGAAGGCGAGCGCGAAGCGCTGGCCGGCCACGCCGAACAGCGCGACGCCGAGCCGCTGCGCCTTGATCGCGGCGGCGCCGACGCTGAGCGCCATGGCGATCGAGGCCTCGAACAGCCAGGCCACGAGCCAGCGCTCGGGGTCGGCGAGCCGCCACGTGAAGAGTGCGGCGCCGAGCGCCGTGAGGCCGACCGCGACCTCGCCCCAGCCGGAGATGCTGGTGAACGCCGTGGCGCGCTCGAGGGTCGAGCGGATGTAGCGCAGGTCGTCGGCGGCGTGCGCGTGCAGCGGGATCGGCGGCCGCGGAGCGCCGGTGGAGGGATCGGACATGGCGGAAGCGTCGGGCCGGCGGGGGGGCGCCGTCAAGCACTTTGTGAGGCCAAGTGACCGGCGCGGCCGCTCAGTCCGGCGCCCTCCACGGCCGGAGCGCGGACCGCTCCACCCAGCCCTCGCCCCCGCCCGGGAGCGTGATGCGCACGTGGCCGCCTCTCGCCTCGCGCTCGCGGACGACCTCGCCCCGCCCCAGCGGGCGCCCGCTCGCCGGCCCGCCCGGGGCTCCCCGCACCACCGCCTCGCGTACCGCGACCGTGCGCCAGAGGCCCGCCCGCGGCGGCGCCAGGTTGAGCGACCAGTCGTAGTCGAGGAACGACACCCGCAGGCCGTCCACGTCCTCGCCGAGGACGCGCGCCACGTACGCCGGCACCGCGGCGGCGCCGCCGAAGTCGGCGGCGAACCAGTCGAACAGCCGCGACAGCTCCAGGGTGCCCGCCGCGCGGTCGATCCGGTTGCGCGAGCGGTCGCGGAGGAAGGCGCGCATGCGCCGGTCGAGCCGCGGGCCGAGGTCCCCCGCGCTCCAGGCGCGCGGCTCGAGCGGCGGACACGAGCGGGCGGCGCACACCAGCGCGACGTGCACGCGCGGGTCGCGCGCGCGCGGGCGGATCCCCTCGTGCTCGAGCTGGTCGAGCGACCGCCGTCCCGAGCGCAGCCGCACGAGCGGCGCCTTGAACACCGCGAAGTCCGAGGCCGCCGGCGTCCAGCCCTCGCGGTAGCGGTCGCAGACGGCGCGCAGCATCGTGGCGTTGTAGAGGTCGAGCTCGAAGGCGAGCCGCGCCTCGGGGGACAGTGCCGCGGGATCCACCGCCGCGAGCGCGGCGAGCTGCGCGTCGAGACGCGCGCCGTCCTCGTCGCGCAGCGTCAGGTAGTCCACGCGCTCGTCCCGGACGTGGCGGGCCAGCAGCGAATCGTAGGCGGCATGCGGCACCGCGGCGGCCGCCCGAGGCGGCGCCAGCAGCGCCAGCGCCAGCGCCGCGGCGCCGATCAGGCGCGCCGGGCGCGCGCGTCGGCCAGCTTCTCGAGGCAGCGCGTGACCAGCGCCGTCCATCCCGTCTGGTGGCTCGCACCGCAGCCGCGCCCGGTGTCGCCATCGAAGTACTCGTGGAACAGCAGCAGGTCCCGGCTCGCCGGATGCCCCTTCAGCGCCTCGTCGGACTGGAACGGCCGCCGTCCGCCGGGCCCCGGCAGGAACAGCTGCACGAGGCGCGAGGCCAGGTCGTCCGAGACCTCGAGCAGGTTCATCCAGCGTCCCGAGCCGGTCGGACACTCCACCTTCAGCGTGTCGCCGTAGAAGTGATGGTAGCGCTCGAGCGCCTCGATCAGCAGGTAGTTGACCGGGAACCACACCGGACCTCGCCAGTTGGAGTTGCCGCCGAACAGGCCGTTGTCGCTCTCGCCGGGAGTGTAGCGGACCCGGTGCGTCTCGCCGGCATGCGTGAACTCGAAGGGGTGCTCGAGGTGGACCCGCGACATCGAGCGGATGCCGTGCGGCGACAGGAACTCGGCCTCGTCGAGCATCACGCGCAGCACGCGCTCGAGGCGCTGGCGCGACGGAATCGCCAGCAGCCGGTGCGCCTGGCCGTTGTGGCGGGCGTCGAGATAGGCGATGTGCTGCGCCAGGTCGCGGCGGTTGTCGAGGAACCACTGCATGCGCTTGCGGAATCCCGGCAGCCGGTCGATGACGTCCTGCTCGAGCACCTCGACCGCGATCAGCGGCAGCAGCCCGACCACCGACCGCAGCTGGAGCGGATGCGTGGCGCCGTTCACGTGCAGCCGGTCGTGGTAGAAGCCGCTCGCCTCGTCCCACAGGCCGGTGCCGCCCATGTGGTTCATCGCGTCGGCGATGGCGATGAAGTGCTCGAAGAACTTGCTCGCCATGTCCTCGTAGGCGGGGTCCTCGGAGGCCAGCTCGAGCGCGATGGACAGCATGGTGCCGCAGTAGAACGCCATCCACGCGGTGCCGTCGGCCTGCTCGAGCCGGCCGCCGCCCGGCAGCGGCCGGCTGCGGTCGAACACGCCGATGTTGTCGAGTCCCAGGAAGCCGCCGGCGAAGAGGTGCTGGCCGCCGAGGTCCTTGCGATTGACCCACCACGTGAAGTTGAGCAGCAGCTTCTGGAACACGCGCCGCAGGAACAGCCGGTCGCGCTGGCCGCGCGCGCCGGTCTGCTTGTACACGCGCCAGGCCGCCCACGCCTGCACCGGCGGGTTCACGTCGCCCAGCTGCCACTCGTAGGCCGGCACCTGCCCGTTCGGGTGCTGGTACCACTCGCGCAGCATCAGCTGCAGCTGGTGCTTGGAGAACTCCACGTCGATGCGCGCGAACGGCAGCATGTGGAACGCCAGATCCCAGGCGGCGAACCACGGGTACTCCCACGT
>CAZMQP010000321.1:0-3457 GCA_964568385.1 uncultured bacterium | reverse complement strand
CTGCCGGGCGCGCAGGTGCTGGCGCGCGCCTGCCCGCTGTTCGTGCCGCTGGTGGAGGAGGGCTGGCTCGACCACGACGTCACCCGCCTCGTCGCCCAGGAGTACCTGGTCGAGCTGCGCAACGCCCACCTCGAGAGCCTCATCCTCGGCTGCACGCACTATCCGCTGCTGGCGCCGCTGCTGGCCCGTCACATGGGGCCGGCGGTCAAGCTCATCGACGCCGGCGCCGAGGCGGCGCGCGCCACGGCGCAACTGCTCGCCCAGCGCGGCCAGCTCGCCCCGGCCGGCGCCAAGGGGCCGCACCACCACTTCTTCCTCAGCGACGAGCCGCGCCGTCGCAGCTTCGCGCGCGTGGCCGAGGGGTTCCTCGGCCGGCCGCTGCCGCACGTCACCATCGTCGATCAGACCGACCTGCCGTGGTTCGAGCGCGTGCAGCCGGATGACGCCACCCCCGGATCGGAGAGTCCCCGTTGACCCGCAAGCCCCAGGCCATCCGCGACCACGAAGCCCAGCCGCGCCCCGAGGCGCCCGAGTCCCGCCCCGACGGGCGCGGCCCGGCGCAGCTGCGCCCGCTCAAGTTCGAGCGCGGCGTCATGTCGTACGCGGAGGGGTCGGCGCTCGTGCGCATGGGCCGCACGCGCGTGCTCGTCACCGCCAGCCTCGAGGACCGCGTCCCCGGCTGGATGCGCAACACCGGCCGCGGCTGGGTGACGGCCGAATACGCGATGCTGCCGCGCGCCACCAAGGACCGCACGCCGCGCACCAGCCAGACCGGCGGCCGCTCGCAGGAGATCCAGCGCCTGATCGGGCGCTCGATGCGCGCCATCACCGACCTCACGGCGTTCGGGGAGCGCACCATCACGATCGACTGCGACGTGCTCGAGGCCGACGCCGGCACGCGCACCGCCGCGATCAACGGGGCGCTGGTGGCGCTGCACGACGCGTTCCTGTTCCTGTCGAACCAGCAGGGCCTCAAGAAACCGCCGTTCAAGGACACCGTCGCCGCCATCTCGGTCGGCATCGTCAAGGGCGTGCCCTGCCTCGACCTCGACTACGCCGAGGACTCGGGCGCCGAGGTGGACATGAACGTGGTGATGACCGGCCGCGGCCGCTTCATCGAGGTGCAGGGCACGGCCGAGCAGGAGCCGTTCGACGACGCGGCGATGAAGCGCCTGATGGCGCTCGCCAAGAGCGGCATCAAGCGCATCACCGCGCAGCAGCGCAAGCTGCTGTCCGGCTCGGGGCTCCTCCCCGGGTGAGCGCGCGGCGGTTCGTGCTGGCGACGTTCAACCGCCACAAGGCCGCCGAGCTCGAGGCGCTGCTCGCGGTGCCCGGGCTGACGCTGGTGCCCCTCGCCGGCACCGAGGGCGCGGTGGCGCCCGAGGAGGACGGCGCCACGCTGCTCGACAACGCCCGCATCAAGGCCCGCGCGGCGCGGGCGGCCACGGGCGAGCCCGTGATCGCCGACGACACCGGGCTCGAGGTGGACGCGCTCCACGGCGCGCCGGGCGTGCACGCGGCGCGCTACGCCGGCCCCTCGGCCACCTACGCCGACAACGTCGCCAAGCTGCTCGCCGCGCTCGCCGGCGTGCCGGCCCGCGACCGTACGGCGCGATTCCGCACCGTGTGCGTGGCGCAGTGGCCCGACGGCCGCGAGGCGCACACCGAGGGTGTGCTCGAGGGCGTGATCGCCGACGCCCCGAGGGGCACGAACGGGTTCGGCTACGACCCCGTGTTCGTGCCGGCGGGCGGGACGCGCACGCTCGCCGAGATGACCGACGCCGAGAAGAACGCCATCTCGCACCGGGCCCGGGCCGCCCGCACGCTGTCCCTGGCGCTGCGCGACTGACCCGCGGGCTCCCGCCGGGCGCCGGCGCGGGCCGGCCCGCAGCCCCGCCGGGCGAAGCGCCGCGTCAGCCCTCGACGAGCCGGTGCACGCGCACCATGTTGGTGCTGCCGATGGCGCCGGGCGGGGTGCCGGCGACGATCACCACCAGGTCGCCCGGGGCGCCGCGGCCCAGCTCCAGCATCGAGCGGTTCACCTGCTCGACCATGTCGTCGGTGTGGTCCACGCGCGGCACGACGAACGTCTCGATGCCCCACTGGAGCGCCAGCTGGCTGCGCACCGCGGGCTGCGACGTGAAGGCATAGAGGGGGATGCCGCTGCGGTGGCTCGCGACGCGGCGGGCGCTGCTGCCCGACTCGGTGAACGCGACCAGCGCGCGGGCCCGCGTGTCCTCGGCGATGCGCACGGCGGCCGCGGCGATGGCGTCCTGGCGCGACTCGGGCTTGAGCGAGACCGCGGCGAGGTCGAACCGGCCCTGCGCCTCGACCGTGCCGATGATGCGGGCCATCGTCGTGACCGCCTCGACCGGGTACTCGCCCACGCTCGTCTCGCCCGACAGCATCACCGCGTCGGTGCCGTCGAAGACGGCGTTGGCGACGTCGGAGGCCTCGGCGCGGGTCGGGCGCGAGTGCGTGATCATGGACTCGAGCATCTGGGTGGCGACGATGACCGGCCGGGCGCGGTCGCGCGCCAGCCGCACGGCGCGCTTCTGCACCAGCGGCACCTGCTCGAGCGGCATCTCCACGCCGAGGTCGCCGCGCGCCACCATGAGCCCGTCGAACGCCTGCACGATGGCGTCCAGCTGCTCCACCGCCTCGGGCTTCTCGATCTTGGCGATGACCGGCAGGCGGGCGCCGACCTCGTCCATGATGGCGTGCGCCTCGTGGATGTCGTCGGGCCCGCGCACGAACGACATGGCGATCAGGTCCACGCGCAGCGACAGGGCGAAGCGCAGGTCCTCGCGGTCCTTGTCGGTCATGGTCGGGGCGCTGACGCGCACGCCGGGCAGGTTGAGGCCCTTGTGGTCGGAGACGCGGCCGCCCTCGACCACGCGGCAGCGCACCGCGACGCCGTCGGTGGCCTCGGCCACCAGCCGCACGTTGCCGTCGTCGATGAGCAGCGAGTCGCCCGCCTGGACGTCGCGCGCCAGCGCCTCGTAGCTGGTCGAGCAGCCGGAGGCGTCCCCGAGGCGCTTGACCGTGGTGATGGTGAAGGGATCGCCGTCGCGGATCACGGCGCTGCCGCCCTCGAAGCGTCCGAGCCGGATCTTGGGGCCCTGCAGGTCCACCAGGATGCCCACGGCGCGGCCGGTGGCGTCGGAGGCGGCGCGGACGCGCGCGTACACCTCGGCGTGATCGGCGCGCTCGCCGTGCGAGAAGTTGAGGCGGGCCACGTCCATGCCCGCCTCGACCAGTTCCCGGATGCGCTCTGGGCTGGAGGAGGCGGGCCCGAGCGTGCAGACGATCTTGGCGCGGCGGTTCTTCATGGTGTGGGAGTCTCGTCCTCCCGGACCGCTCCCCTCGAGGGGAGACGGCCCGGGACGGGAATGGGGTGGCTGACGGGGCTCGAACCCGCGACCCTCGGGACCACAACCCGATGCTCTGCCAACTG
>CAZMQP010000320.1:0-3485 GCA_964568385.1 uncultured bacterium | reverse complement strand
AGCCACAGAAGTGGGCGCGGCTGAGGGCGTCCGAGAACATGCGGGCCTTGAGCAGGCGCTGCAGCGAGTAGTAGGCGCCGCAGAAGAAGGCGTTGCCCGCGAACGCGAAGATCACGGCATTGGTGTGGAGCGGGCGGAGTCGGCCGAAGCTGAGCCACGGCAGCGTCGTGTTGAGCTCGGGCGCGGCGAGCTGCAGCGCGATCACCAGCCCCACCAGCATCCCGACGAGACCCCAGACGAACGTCGCGACCATGAAGTTCCTCACGATCGCGTCGTCGTATTTGAACGACTCCAGCCTCTCGTTCATGCCGCCCTCCGGTCCTTGGCATCGACCCGGGGGCTCGGGGTCCCCGGACTCACGGCGAAACCCCCTCCGACAAGCCCGGTCGCGACGGCGACGGGCCTGCCAGAGGAGGTTCCGGGAATCCGTCCCCGGCCCGGGCGTGCGAGCCCGGAGCGGGGTGATGGATTCTCGTTCTACAACTTCACTTCAGTGTCCGAGGAGACGCGGAACGTCATCTGCGCGCCCTCCTTGACGGTCACCTGGTAGCCCTTGCTGGCCGCTGCGCCGGTGGCTGCGGCCGCGCCGCCCACCAGGCCGCCGATCAGGGCGCCCTTGTTGCTGCCGCCGACGGCCTTGCCGATCAGCGCACCCGCCGCGGCGCCGCCGGCGACCGCGCCCACGTTGCGCGCGCGCGTCGAGCCGGCGATCAGGCTGTCGGTTCCGGCGCGAATGGTGTGCGAGCGGCCGTTGGCCTCGATCGAGCGGATGGCCAGCACCAGCACCGCGCGGTCACCCTTCTCGGCCGGCTTCACGCCGGTGACGACGCCGTGCACGACGCTGCCCGCGGGGAAGGGTGCGGCCGAGCCGACCACCACCGCCTCGGAGATGGTGCCGGACCACGAGTCACCCGGCTGGGCGGTCTCCGAGGTCAGCGCGGTGTTGACGGTGACCTTCAGGGCCGTGCCCGCAGGCACCGTGACGCCTGGCGCCGGCGCCGGGGCGGCCGGCTTGGGCTTGGGGGTGGCGGCGGGCCTGCGCGGCGGCGGCGTCGGCGCGGCGGCCGGCGGGGCCTCGGGGGTGGGCGTGAAGCCGGCATCCGGGGCGAGTCCGCCCTCGGCCGGCTCGATCGGGCTGGCCGCGAGCAGGCTGTCGGTGCTGGCGCCGGTGGTGGCGGTGTCGGTGTTCTGGCCGCAGCTCGCGAGCACGAGCAGTGCGGCGAACGGAAGCAGGCGGAGTGTCTTGCGAAGCAACATGTGTGTCCTCCTTGGGCGGCGGCATCCCTGCCGCGCCGGGTGGCCTCAGGATGGGGAGCATCCCTGTCGGATCCCGTGGTCGGGATAGCCCGCAGGATACGCGCTCACCCCACCCACGCAAGGCCACGCGCGGTGCGCTAATGTCGCCGCTCACAAGTCCTCTCTCACCGCCAAGGTACGGCTTCGCCTGAGCGCGAAACCATGCTCCTTTGGTCCCAGGAGACCCCGATGGATCTGACGCTCCGCAAGGCCGACCCCGCCACCCGCGCCACCGGCATGCTCGCGATCGGCGTGCTCGAGCGCGCACGCACCCTGACCGGCGCCGCGCGGGCGCTCGACCGTGCCACGCGCGGTGCGGTGGCCGCGCTGCTGCAATCCGGCGATTTCACCGGCCGGCACCTCGAGACCGCGCTGCTCTATCCCAAGGGCGTCAAGGCGAAGCGCGTGCTCGTGGTGGGCCTCGGCCCCGCCGAGGGGCTGACACCGCAGCGGCTGCTGCTCGCGGCCGCCGCGGCGACACGGAAAGCGCGCGACATGGGCGCGGGGGCGCTGTCCCTGGCGCTGCACGAGCAGCCGGGGCTCGATCCGGCCGCGGCGGTGCGCGCCGTCGCGGAGGGCGCGCTGCTCGGGCATCACCGCTACACGGCCTACCAGGGCGAGGCGAAGCAGCCGCTCGAGCGCGCCGAACTCGTGGGCACGCTGCCCGCCTCGCGGGCGCTCGCCACCGCGCTCGAGGACGGCATGACGCGCGGCGAGGCGGTTGGGCTGGCGCGCGACCTCGCGCACACGCCGGGGCAGGATCTCGTGCCCGAGGAGCTCGCGGCGCGGGCGCGCGAGATCGGGCGCGCTTCGGGCGCCAAGGTGACCGTGTTCGACGAGGCTGCCATGGAACGCCTGGGCATGGGCTGCGTGCTCGGCGTCGGCCGCGGCAGCGCCCACCCGCCGCGGTTCATCGTGCTCGACAAGCCGGCCGAGAAGCGCGGCAAGGCGCCCACGGTGGTGCTCATCGGCAAGGGGGTCACGTTCGACACCGGCGGCTACTCGCTCAAGCCCCGCGAGGGCATGAGCAAGATGAAGTACGACATGGGCGGCGCCGCCGCCGTGCTCGGCGCGTTCGCGGCCCTGCCCGCGCTCGGGCTGCCGTTCCGGCTCGTCGGGCTCGTCCCCAGCGCCGAGAACATGGTCTCCGACCGCGCGCTCAAGCCCGGCGACGTCGTGCGCGCGATGGACGGCACCACCATCGAGGTGACCAACACCGACGCCGAGGGCCGGCTGCTGCTGGCCGACGCGCTCGGCTACGCGCGCCGGCTCTCGCCCGATGTCGTCGTGGACCTGGCCACGCTCACCGGCGCCATCTCGATCGCGCTCGGACGGCACTACGCGGGCCTGTTCACCGCAGACGACGCGCTGGCCGCCGAGCTGACACGCGCGGGCGAGGCCGTGGGCGAGCGCCTATGGCGCATGCCGATGGGCGAGGCCTATCTCGCCGAGATGAAGAGCGACACCGCCGACTTCGTGAACAGCAACGAGAAGCGCGAGGGCGGCGCCTGCCTGGCGGCCTCGTTCCTGCAGCACTTCGCGCGCGGCATGCGGTGGGCGCACCTCGACATCGCGAGCACGGGCTGGACCTACACCGAGCGGGCGGACTCCGCGCGCGGGCCCAACGGCTTCGGCGTGCGGCTGCTGCTGCGCTGGCTCGAGACGCGCGCGGGCGCCTGAGCGTTCAGGCGGCGCGTGCCTCGCGCGCGTCGTCGCCCAGCCACTTCGCGATCACGGCGCGCAGTTCGGCCTCGCGGATCGGCTTGGCCACGAAATCGTCCATGCCGGCCTCGAGACAGCGCTCGCGGTCCCCCTGCATGGCGTTGGCGGTGAGCGCGATGACCGGCGTGCGGCGTCCGGCGCGCTTCTCGATGCGCCGGATCTCGGCGGTGGCCTCGTAGCCGTCCATCTCGGGCATGTGGCAGTCCATGAACACGCAGTCGTAGGTCATCCGGCGCATCAGGTCCACCGCCTCGAGCCCGTTCCCGGCCATGTCGGCGCGGCAGCCGAGCTTGGCCAGCAGGCGCATGGCCACCTTCTGATTGACCGGGTTGTCCTCGGCGACCAGCACGCGCCAGTGCGTCCGCTCCTCGGCGGAGCGGGTGTCCGCGGGCACGTCCGCGCCCGGGACATCGGCGCTGCGGGCCTCCATGAGCAGGTGCCGTGTGACCAGCGGCACGCGCGAACCT
>CAZMQP010000319.1:0-3485 GCA_964568385.1 uncultured bacterium | reverse complement strand
GGCCCGCTGTTCCTGACCGACTACGTCGGCCTCGACACCACCTACTACATCAGCGAGATCTTCTTCGACGAGTTCAAGGAGCCGCGCTTCGCGGCGCCGCCGCTGCTGAAGCGCATGGTCCTCGCCGGGCTGCACGGCCGTAAGAGCGGCCGCGGCTTCTACGACTGGTCCGTGAATCCGCCGGCCTGATCCCACCGCCCCCCCCATTCCCCGGAGGATCCCATGGCCAAGGCACGGCTCGCCATCATCGGCGCGGGCAAGCTCGGCGAGACGCTGCTCAAGGGGCTGCTCAGCGCGGGCTCGCTCACCGCGAAGGACGTGCGCGTCTCGACCGCTCACCCCGAGCGCGCGGCCGCGGTGGCGGAGCGCCACGGCGTCACGGCCTCGCCCGACAACGCGAGCGCCGCGAAGGACGCCGCCCTGGTGCTGCTGTGCGTGAAGCCCGGACAGGTGGCGCGCGTGCTGGCCGAACTGCGTGACGTGCTCACGGCCGACCAGCTGCTCGTCTCGGTGGCCGCCTCGGCCAGCACGCGGTACATCGAGGACCGCCTCGACCAGCCGGTCCCGGTGGTGCGCGCCATGCCCAACACGCCGGCGATGATCGGCCGCGGCATGACCGCCATCAGCGCCGGGCGGTTCGCGCACGCGGAGCACCTCGACCGCGCCAGCGCCATCTTCGACGCCGTCGGCCGCACGGTGCGGCTCGACGAGGTCCACATGGACGCGGTGACGGGGCTCTCCGCCAGCGGCCCCGCGTTCCTGTACATCGTGATCGAGGCGCTCGCCGACGCCGGCGTCAAGGTCGGGCTGCCGCGCCACATCGCCACCGAGCTGGCCGCGCAGACCGTACGCGGCTCCGGCGCGATGGTGCTGGAGACCGGAGAGCACCCGGCCAAGCTGAAGGACGAGGTCACCACGCCGGGCGGCACCACCATCGACGGCATCCTCGAGCTCGAGGAGGGCGGCCTGCGCGTGACGCTGATCAAGGCGGTCGTGCGCGCCACCCAGCGGGCGCAGGCGCGTGCGCGCGAGCTGGAGGACGGCAAGGGGTGACCCGCCGGCGGGGCTCACGCGGCCGCGCCCTCGCCCACTGGCTGGCGCACCTGGCCCCGGCGCTGTGGCGCGACATCGAGGAGAGCGGCGCGATTCCGGCCGGCGCCGCCGAACGTGCGCGCGACGAGTGGGACGCCCTCGCGCTCTATGCCGGCATCCGCGGCCTCGTGGCCGCCGGCGGCTTCAACCGCGAAACCGCCGACGAGGTGGACGCGCTGAACGACACCGCCGGGCGCGGCTGGACGGCCGGGACGCGCGCGCACCGCGCGGCGCGGTTCGCCGAGTACGGCGGCATCGGTCAGGCGCTGCAGCACGCGGGCGCCGCCGAGGTCGAGGCGCGCCTGGGCGAGGCGTGCGCCGCGCACGTGGCCGCGGACGCGCCGGCGCGGCTCGCCGACGTGTTCGCCGCCCTGCACGAGTCCCTCGCGGAGGCGGCCGCCGAGGTGGCGCGCGCGCCGCACCCCCCCCTCGCGCTGCTGCACGAGGCCGGCGGGCGCCTGAGCCGCGCCGGCATCGCCTGGGGACTCGGTGGCAGCGGGCTGCTGCACGCCCTCGGGCTCTCCGACGCGGTCGGCGACTGGGACCTGCAGGCCGACGCATCGCCGGAGGCGTGCGAACGCGCCTGCGCCGGGCTCGCCTTCGAGCGCTCGGACCACTCCGGCTGCCACGCCGACCACAAGCTGGCGCTGTGGGACGGCACGGCCGAGATCGTGATCCGCTTCGCGTTCTCCACCCCGCAGGGCATCGTGCGCATCCCGGTCGCGCCGCATGGCGCCTGGCTAGATGTGCCGCTGGCGAGCGCCGAGGGATGGGCGGTGGCCTACGCGCTGCTCGGCACGCTCGAGGACGACCCTTCGCGGCTCGGCAAATCGGAGCGGCTGTTCGCGCACCTCGCCGTCACGGGCGCCGATGCCGCGACGCGCGATGCGCTGCTCGCGCAGCCGCTGCCCGGCGGCCTCGCCGCGCAGCTCCTCGCGCTGCCGAAACGCTGAGGCGAGCGCGTCAGTCCGCGCCCGAGGCCAGCCGCTCGAGCCCGCCGCGATCGAGCCCGTACTCGAGCCAATCGGCGGCATGGTGCGCGGCGCCGCAGCGCTCGTAGAACCCGATCGCCAGTGCGTTCCAGTCGAGCACGTGCCAGCGCAGCCGGGCGCAGCCGCGCGCCAGCGCGAGCGAGGCCAGTGCGGCCATCAGCGCGCGGCCGGCGCCCGAGCCGCGCGCCTCGGGCACGACGAAGAGGTCCTCGAGCCACAGGCCGCGCGTGCAGCTGAACGAGCCGAACGTGGGATAGAAGAGCGCGTAGCCCACGGCCTCGCCCGCCCGCTCCGCGATCAGCCCCTCGAGCACCGCCATCGGGCCGAACAGCCCGTCGTGCAACTGCTCCTCGCGGCCGGTGACCCGATCGCTCATGCGCTCGTAGGCGGCCAGCTGCAGGAGCAGGCCGCGGACCGCGGGGACGTCGGCCGGCCGCACCGCCCGCACGGTGACGACGCTCACTCGCCGATCACCTTGATGAGCACGCGCTTGCGGCGGCCGCCGTCGAACTCGCCGTAGAAGATCCGCTCCCACGGCCCCAGGTCGAGCCGGCCCGCCGTGATCGCGACCACGACCTCGCGCCCCATCACCTGGCGCTTCAGGTGCGCGTCGGCGTTGTCCTCCCCCGTGTCGTTGTGCCGGTACTGCGACACCGGGGCGTGCGGCGCCAGCCGCTCGAGCCAGGCCTCGTAGTCGTGGTGCAGCCCCGACTCGTCGTCGTTGATGAAGACGCTGGCCGTGATGTGCATCGCGTTCACCAGCACGAGCCCCTCACGGACGCCGCTCTCGGCCACGGCGGCCTCGACCTGCGGCGTCAGGTGGACGAAGCCGCGGCGCGAGGGGACCTCCATCCACAGGGTGGCGGTGTGCGATCGCATGCGGCCAGCCTAGCGCAAGTGCGGCGCCGCCGGCAGCCGCCGCGGGCCGGCTTGAGCGCGCGGGGGGGCCTTGTTAGCGTCCCCTGCGCTCACCTCCGCTGCCCGGCCCTTCCGCACGGCGCTGCCGTCATCCTCCCCGAGGAGTCATCCATGTCGCAGGACATCGTCATCATCTCCGGAGCGCGCACGCCCATGGCCGAGTGGATCGGCGGCAAGCGCGGGGACGGTCTCAACGGCGGCGCGCTCGCGACCGTCTCCGCCATCGACCTCGGCGCGGTCGCCGCACGCGGCGCCATCGACCGCGCCGACCTGCCGGCCGACCGCTTCGACCACTGCATCATGGGCAATGCCCTGCAGACCTCCGGCGACGCCATCTACGGCGCGCGGCACGTGGCGCTGAAGGCGGGGCTGGCCACCGAGTGCCCCGCGCTGACGGTCAACCGCCTGTGCGGCTCCGGCCTGCAGGCCGTCATCTCGGCGGCGCAGCTGCTCCTGCTGGGCGAGGCGCAGTGGGTGGTGGCC
>CAZMQP010000318.1:0-3490 GCA_964568385.1 uncultured bacterium | reverse complement strand
CGCCATGATCGGCGAAGCCGTCACGCGCTACTGGACGCGCGTCGAGGCGGGCGAACTGCCGCGGCCGGACCTGTTGGTGATCGACGGCGGCGCCGGCGAGCTGGCCGCCGCCCGCGCCGCCGTGGACGCGGTGCGCACCGAGCCGGTGGCGCTGATCGGACTCGCCAAGCGCGAGGAACTCGTCGTGCGCGAGGGCCTGCCCGACCTGCGGCTGCCGCGGCGGTCGCAGGCGCTGCGGGCGCTGCAGCGCCTGCGCGACGAGGCGCACCGCTTCGGGCTCGACTACCACCGGTCGCTGCGCTCGCGCGCGCGCATCGGCAGCGCGCTCGACGCGGTGCCCGGCGTGGGGCCGGCGCGCCGCGCCGCCATGCTCAAGGCGTTCGGCTCGGTCGAGGCGCTGCGTGCGGCCACGTCCGACACCATCGCCGAGCGGGCGCGCGTGCCGCGCGCGCTCGCCGAGCGCGTGCTCGAGCGCCTCGGCCGGCGCGAGGGGGCGGCATGAGCCCGCGCCCGGCCGCGCCCCCCGCACGCACCGCGCTCCAGCCCGCGGTCGAGGGCTGGCTCGACGAACTGCGGCGCGCGCGGCGGCTGTCGCCGCGCACGCTCGACGCCTACCAACGCGACCTCGCGGACTACGCCGCGTTCGCGGGGCGGCACCGGCTGGGCGCCTGGGGCGAGGTGACGCCGACGTTCGTGGACGGCTACTTCGCCCACCTGCTGCGCGGCGGCCGCGCCGCCTCGACGGTGGCGCGGCGGCGCTCGACCCTGCGCGGCTTCCACGCGTGGCTCACGCGCGCGGGCGAGGCGGCGGCCGATCCGGCGGCCCAGCTGCCGCCGCCGCGGCGCGAGCGCAAGCTGCCGCATGCGCTGTCGCTCGACGACCTCGAGCGCCTGCTCGCGGCGCCCGAGGGCGAGGGGGCGCTGGCGCTGCGCGACCGCGCGCTGCTCGAGACGGCCTACGCGAGCGGGCTGCGCGTGTCCGAACTGGTGGGGCTCGAGCGCGCCTCGCTCGACCTGCGCGGGCGCGCGGTGACGGTGGTGGGGAAGGGCGACAAGCAGCGCACGGTCCCATTCGGGCGCGCCGCCGCCTCGGCGCTGTCGGCCTGGCTCGAGCGCGGACGGCCGCAGCTGGCGCCGCGCGCCCGGCACGACCGCGTGTTCTGCAACGCCCGTGGCGGCGCGCTGTCGCGCATGGGATGGTGGAAGATCCTGCGCGGCCATGCCCGGCGCGCGGGGATCACGGCCCGCGTGCATCCGCATGCCCTGCGGCACTCGTTCGCGACGCACCTGCTGATGGGGGGCGCCGACCTGCGCGTGGTGCAGGAACTGCTCGGGCACGCGTCCGTGACGACGACGGCGATCTACACGCACCTCGACCGCGGTTACCTGCGCGAGGTGCATCGGCAGTTCCACCCGCGCGCATAGGGCGCGCGGGCGACACGACCGGGAGTCGTGGAGGATCCGGATGAGGCGAGTGGCGGGCTGGGTGGCGGCGGTGGTGATGGGGCTGGCGGCCGCGACGGTGGCGGAGGCGGCGTCGAGTCTGGTGCTGCCGCGCGCCGGGCAGGTGGGGGTGGGGCTGCAGGGGCAGTTCGGCACGATGCTCGAGTCGGGGGCGCTGGGCGACGAGTTCGGCTCCGGCCCCGGGCTGGCCGTGCGGGTGCGCTACCGCATGCGCTACGAGCGCGGGCTGGGGCTGTCGTTCGAGAGCCAGCGGCTCGACGCGCGCGACCCGACCTCGGCGCAGACCGCGTTCTCGGCGCTCGAGGACTCGGCGAAGCGGGAGCGTCTCAACCTGACCACGGCGGGCGTGGACTTCTACCAGTTCTTCGACACCCGCTCGCGCACCGTCAAGCAGCTCAACGCCGGCATCGGACTGGTGCAGGTGTCGTCGCGGCTGTCCACCGCCGAGCTCCAGTACCCGATCGCGGGTGACGGCTTCTACCTCAGCGCCGGCGCCGGCATCGAGCGCTTCTTCTACCGCTCGTGGGCGTACGACCTCGGCACCCGCTACATGGCGATCTTCCACGACGGCAAGGTCAACCACGACCTCCAGGCGTCCCTCGGCATCATCCTCTACATGGCCTACTGACCCATGCCCGCGCCCCCCCTCACGATCGCGTTCCACGGCGCCGCCCGCACGGTGACGGGCTCACGTCACCTGCTGCGCTTCGGCGAGCGGCGGTGGCTGGTGGATTGCGGGCTGGCCCAGGGGCATCGCGACGACGCCGACCGGCTCAACCGCACCTTCCACGTCGCGCCGGAGTCGCTCGATGCGGTGGTGGTGACGCACGCGCATCTCGACCACATCGGCAACCTGCCGACGCTGGTGTCGCAGGGGTTCGAGGGGCTCGTCACGCTGACGCCGGCGACGGCCGACCTCGCGCACGTCATGCTGGCGGACAGCGCCCACCTCATGCAGCGCGACCTCGAGCACGTCAACAAGCGCCGCGGGAACCGCCCCGAGCGCAAGCCGCTCTACACGCAGGAGGACGTCACCGCCACGTTCACGCGCTTCGAGAAGCACGGCTACGGCCAGCCGTGGCCGCTCTTCGAGGGCGTGACGGCCGAGTACTTCGACGCCGGCCACATCCTGGGTTCGGCCATGGTGCGGCTGCGCATCGAGACCAAGGGCCGCGGCCGCACCGTGCTGATGGGCGGCGACCTCGGCCGCCCGGGCCGCCCGATCCTGCGCGACCCGGCGGTGCCCGCCGGCGGCTGTGACGTGCTGGTGATGGAGAGCACCTACGGCGACCGGCTGCACGCCTCCGACGAGGACACCGAGCGCGGTCTCGTGGACGTGGTCACCCGCACGGTCGAGCGCGGCGGCCGCCTGATCGTGCCGGCCTTCGCGGTGGGCCGCACCCAGGAACTCGTGGCCGTGCTGCACCGGCTCACCGAGGCGGGGCGCATCCCGTCGGTGCCGATGTTCGTGGACAGCCCGATGGCGCGCGAGGCGACCTCCGTCTTCGTGCGGCACCCGGAGTGCTTCGACGAGGCCACGGCGCGGCAGTTCGCCTCGGGCGGGCCCGAGCCGTTCGGGTTCGACCGCCTGCGCTACGTGGCGAGCGTGGACGAGTCCAAGGCGCTCAACGAGCGCAGCGGGCCGTGCGTGATCATCTCGGCCTCGGGCATGTGCGAGGGCGGGCGCGTGCTGCATCACCTGATGCGGGCGCTCGGCGATGCGCGCAACACGGTGCTGTTCGTCGGCTTCCAGGGCGACGGCACGCTCGGACGGCGGCTCAAGGACGGCGCCCGCACGGTGAATCTCTTCGGCGAGCCCATCACGGTGCGCGCCGAGGTCACCGGGCTCGACGGCTTCAGCGCCCATGCCGACCAGCGCGAGCTGCTGGAGTGGGTGGGACGGCTCGACCCGATGCCGCGCACCATCTTCCTCGTCCACGGCGAGCCCGGCCCCATGGACGTGCTCGCGGCGGCGACGAGGATCGGGCGCCAGGCGCGACCCGAGAGGTCCGTCGAGGCTGCCGGG
>CAZMQP010000317.1:0-3503 GCA_964568385.1 uncultured bacterium | reverse complement strand
CCTGGTTCTCCATCTTCTCGAGGAACACCTCGAGGATGTCACCGACCTTGATGCTCGACGGATCGGCGAACTCGGACAGCGAGATGATGCCCTCGCTCTTGAATCCCACGTCCACCAGCACGTCCTTCTCGTCGATGGACAGGACCGTGCCGCGCACGATCTCGCCCTCGCCGATGGAGCGCATGGACTCCTCATACGCGCCGAACAGGTCGGCGCGTTGAGCGTCGGTGAGTTCCTCCTCGTCATCGTAATTCAGAGGAGCCTTGGGGAGCGGCTGCGACCGTCTGCCGGACGAGAAGCCCGAAGTCGCGGGGTTGGGGTGGGTCTCGGTTGCTTCGACCATGTGGTTCGATGACCTCCGTACTATGAAGTATGGGAGCGGGGGTCGCCCGCGCCCGGTGTTGCCGATGTCCCGGCGGCTGCCTTGAGTGCGGCGATCTCGCGCATCACCCCGTCGCCGACGCTCTGGTAGAGCGCGCGGCCGGGTTCGAGCGTCGCCGACTCCCCCGCCAGTTCCTGCCAGGTCCTCGCCACACCGATGCGCACGTGGACACGCGCGCGCCGCAGCAGCCAGTCCCGCGACCGGTCACTCCCCGAGATGAAGCACGGCAGGATGCGCGCGTCGGTCGCCGTCGCGAGCATCCCCACTCCCGGACGCGCCCGATGCAGTTCGCCGTCGCGCATCCGGCTCCCCTCGGGGAACAGGATGAGCGCGCGCTGCGCTCGCAACACGGCCATGGCCATCGTGAGCCCGCTCATGTCCGCGACCCCACGCCGGATGGGAATGGCGTTGAACGCACGGATGATCGAACCGAACATCGGACTGCGGAACAACTCCTCCTTGGCGAGGAAGTGGAGTTCACGCCGCACGGCGCAGCCGACCAGCGGGGGATCCCAGAACGAGATGTGGTTGGAGGCCACGATGAGACCGCCCGTCGCCGGGACGTTCTCGCGGCCTTCGACGCGCCATCCGCTCAGGGTGCCCAGGAGGCCACTGAGAAGAGACCGGGTGACACTGTAGTGCAGGCTCAGTCCACCTCCAAGTGCGGAACCGGGCGCCGGCCGGCCCCCGGCCGGACGGGTATCGGCCGCCAAACGCTTGTCCGCCAATGATTCCCGTGATTCACGCCGGCCTCTCCGGGGTCGCGGGACAGGCCGGATGGCGCTGGATCACGGCCAGGACGCGCTCCACCTGCCCGTCCAGCGACAATCCGGACGTGTCCACGTGCAGCGCATCGTCGGCCGGCCGCAGCGGGCTGTCGAGCCGGTCGCGGTCGCGGCGGTCCCGCCGCTCCAGGTCCTCGCGCACCTCGTCGAGGCGCGCGGCGATGCCGCGCAGGCCGAGTTCGCGCGCACGCCGCTGCGCGCGCGTGTCGAGGTCGGCGTCGAGGTAGATCTTGACCTCGGCATCCGGGAACACCACCGTGCCGAGGTCGCGCCCCTCGCCCACCAGCGGCCCCGCGTCGCGCATCGCGCGCTGCCAGCGCACGAGCACACTGCGTACGGCGGGCAGCGCCGCCACGCGCGAGGCGGCCTCGCTCACCGGCGGCGTGCGGATCTCCCGGGTCACGTCGCGCCCGTCGAGCCGCACCACCGGATGCGAGGGCGTGCCGCTCACCTCGACCCGCGTCGCGTCGAGCAGTTCGGCCACGCGCTCGCCGTCGTCGAGCGCCGTGCCCGACTCGAGGGCCTTGAGCGCGAGGGCGCGATAGAAGGCGCCGGTATCGAGGAACGCGAAGCCGAGCCGCTCGGCGACCGCACGCGCCGTCGTGCTCTTGCCCGCGGCCGCGGGGCCGTCGATGGTGACCACGAAGCTCATGGGGCCTCGCGCTCCACCCGGGCGCCGAGGGCGCCGAGCGCGTCGAGGAAGGCGGGGTCCGAGGTGCGGATGCAGCCGGCGTCGTCGAGGTGCACGGGCTCGTCCGATCTCGCGCCGAGGGCGGCGAACGCCATGGCGATGCGATGGTCGAGATGGGTGGACACGCGCCCGCCCGCCGGAGTGCCGCCGCGCACCGAGAGGCCGTCGGCATGCGCGTGCGCCTCGAGTCCGCAGGCCGAGAGCCCGTCCACCAGCGCCACGATCCGGTCGCTCTCCTTGACGCTCAGCTCCCCGGCCCCGCGCACGCGCGAGAGGCCCTGCGCGGCGCTCGCCGCCACCACCCACGCCGGCACCTCGTCGATGAGCGTCGGCGCCCAGGCGGCGGGCACGTCGAAGGCGCGCAACACGCGAGGCCCACGCACCGTGACGTCCCCCACGGGCTCGCCGGCCTCCTCGCCCTGCGCCGCGCGCGTCACCTCGGCGCCCATCGCCTCCAGCACCCGCAGGAAGCCCGTCCGCGTCGGATTGAGGCTCACGCCGCGGGCGGTCACCTCGCTGCCCGGTACGGCCGCGGCCAGCGCCCACAGGAAGGCCGCCGCCGAGGGGTCGCCGGGCACGCGCGCGGACGAGGCGCGCAGCCGCTGGCCGCCCTCGACCCGTACGCGGCGGCCGCCGTGCGGCAGCGCCTCGATGACGAGCACGGCGCCGTAGGCGGGCAGCATGCGCTCGGTGTGGTCGCGGGCCGGCCCCGGCAGCATCACCTCGGTGGTGCCGCGGGCGGCGAGTCCGGCCAGCAGCACGCACGTCGCCACCTGCGCGCTGGCCACTTCGGGCGCGTGCGCGATCGCGTGCAGCGCACCGCCCCGGATCGTGAGCGGCGCGGTCAGCGTCCCGCCATGTCCCTCCACGACCGCGCCCATGCGGGTCAGCGGCTCGGCGATCCGCCGCATCGGCCGCCGGGACAGCGAGGCGTCCCCGGTCAGCACCGTCGGCGACTCCGATCTCGCGACGATGCCGCTCAGCAGGCGCATGGTGGTGCCCGAGTTGCCGCAGTCGATCGGTCCGCCGGGCGCCGCGAGACGGCCGCCCGTGCCGGTGATGCGAAGCCCCTGAGCGTCGGCCACGACCGCGGCCCCGAGCGCCCGGGCGCCCTCGGCCGAGCGGCCGCAGTCCTCGCCGGGATTGGGGGCGGCGACCCGGGACTCCCCCTCGGCGAGCAGCCCGAACAGGATGGCCCGGTGCGTGATGGACTTGTCGCCGGGCGGCGTGAATGCGCCCTCGGGGGGGCGGCCGCGGCGGATGGAGACGGCGGACACGGAGGCGCCGTCCGTCAGCGCGGGCTCGCGGACGAGGCCAGGAGCGACTTCAGCGCCGCCAGCAGGCGGACGTTCTCCTCCGGGCGTCCGACGGTGATCCGCGTGCAGGTCTCGTCCAGGCCGAAGGCCGTGAGCGGCCTCAGGATCAGGCCCTGGCGCTCGAGCGCCGCGCACAGCGGCCGCGTGTCGCCGGGGAAGCGGCAGAACAGGAAGTTGCCCTGGCTCGGGCGCACCTGCACACCGAGCGCGCGCAGTCCCTCGGCCAGCGGTCCCATCGCGTCGCGCGTCGCGCGCACGCTGCGCTCCACCTGCTCCTCGTCGTCGAGGCTGGCGATGGCGGCGGCCTGCGCCATGCCGTTCACGTTGAA
>CAZMQP010000316.1:0-3530 GCA_964568385.1 uncultured bacterium | reverse complement strand
CGATCGGGCCGAGCAGCGCCGAGTAGCCGATCAGCCACGTGAAGATGTAGCCCTGGCTCGAGGCGAGCAGCTTCCACGGCATGATGGCGATGCCGAGGAACGCGGTGATGAGGCCGCCCGTGCGGAACGAGATGCGGGCGGGCGCCACGTTGCTGAAGTCGTTGGCGGGCGAGACGACGTTGGCCGCCAGGTTGGTGGTGAGCGTGGCGATGCTGAGCGCCAGCATCGAGAACAGCACCACCAGCGGTCCGCCGATGCGGCCGAGCAGCACCACCGGGTCCCACATCAGGCCGTCGCCCGGGAAGATGAGCGCCGTGGCCGAGGTGACCGCGACGCCGATGAAGGCGAACAGGGTCATGGTGGTGGGCAGTCCGAGCGCCTGCCCCACCATCTGGTCGCGCTGCGAACGGGCGTAGCGGGTGAAGTCGGGGATGTTGAGCGACAGCGTCGCCCAGAACCCGACCATCGCGGTGAGCGAGGGGAAGAACACCGGCCAGAACTCGGCTGAGGTGGCGAGCCGGGACGGCTGCGACAGGATCTCCCCGAACCCGCCGGCGCGCTGGTGCGCCCAGGCCAGCAGCGCCAGTCCGATCAGGATGAGGAACGGCGCGGCCAGCGACTCGAGCCACTTGATGCTCTCGGTGCCCTTGAGGATGAACCACACGTTGAGGCACCAGAACACCAGGAACCCCAGCGCCTCGCCGCTCGACAGCCCCACCCAGCCGGGCAGCACCGCCGGCAGCGACTCGATGCCGGGCCACACCTGCCGCGTGAGCTGGTAGATGGCCGCGCCGCCGAACCACGTCTGGATCCCGAACCAGCCGCACGCCACCAGCGCCCGCAGCAGCGCCGGCACGTTGGCCCCGGTCACCCCGAAGCTGGCGCGCGCGAACACCGGGAACGGGATGCCGTAGCGCGCGCCCGCGTGCGCGTTGAGCAGCATCGGCACCAGCACGATGGCGTTGCCGAGGAAGATGGTGATCATCGCCTGCCACCACGACATGCCGGTGTCGATCAGCCCCGAGGCCATGGTGTAGGTGGGGATGCACACCGCCATGCCGATCCACAGCGCGCAGTAGTGCCACCAGTTCCAGGTGCGTTCGCCGGGCGGGACGGGGGCGAGGTCGGCGTTGTGCAGCGACGACGAGGGAGCAGCGGCCATGCGGGTCTCCTCGGCTTGCGCGCGGCTCAGGCGTGCCCGCCCGCCGTTTTCGTGGTGCCCTTGGCGACGCGGTCGTTCCACGACTCGAACGGCTTGCCGCCGGTGACGTCCTTCATCGTGATGCACTGCGGCACCGGGCACAGGAGCGAGCACAGGTTGCAGCCGGTGCAGGCGGTCTCGTCCACCCACGTCACCTGCACGCCGCGTTCGCGGCCGCGGGCGATCGCCTGCTCGCGCGTGGCCGCCACGTGACCCGCCGCGAGCGGCACGGGGCCGGTGTGGATGGCGTCCACCGAGGCGTCCCGGCAGGCCACCAGGCAGAGCTGGCAGCCGATGCACAGATCCGGGTCCACGTGGGCGGCGACCTTGTAGTGCAGGTCGAGGTCGCCCCATTCCACGTAGCCGCCGAGCGCGCGGCCGCGCAGTTCGGCGACCGAGGCCATGCCCTTGGAGTCGAGGAACCGCGACAGGCCGTCGGTGAGGTCCTCGATGATGCGGAAGCCGCGGTGCATGACCGCGGTGCACACCTGCACGCTGGTGGCGCCGAGGGCGATGAACTCGGCTGCGTCGCGCCAGGTGGAGATGCCGCCGATGCCCGAGATGGGGATGTTCACGCGCGGGTCGCGCGCCAGCGCCGCCACCATGTGCAGCGCGATCGGCTTGACCGCGGGGCCGCAGTAGCCGCCGTTGGTGGAGCGCTCCCCCACCACCGGGTAGGGCACCATGCGGTCGAGGTCCACGCCGGTGATGCTCTTGATGGTGTTGATCAGCGACAGCCCGTGCGCGCCGGCCTCGGCGGCCGCGACGCCCGGCTCGAGGATGTCGCCGATGTTGGGCGTCAGCTTGACCAGCACCGGGATGGACGAGAACTCCACCGCCCAGCCGGCGACGGTCTTGAGCACCTCGGGCTCCTGCCCCACCGCCGAGCCCATGCCGCGCTCGCACATGCCGTGCGGACAGCCGAAGTTGAGCTCGAGCGCGTCGGCGCCGGTGTCCTCGACCTGGCGGATGATGTCGCGCCAGTCGTCCTTGGACTCGACCATCAGCGAGACGATCAGCGCGTGGCCGGGATAGCGGCGCTTGCACTCGCGGATCTCGCGCAGGTTCACCTCGAGCGGCCGGTCGGTGATCAGCTCGATGTTGTTGAACCCCACCATCCGCTGGCCGCCCACGTCGATGGCGCCGAACCGGCTCGAGGTGTCCACGATGGGCTCGCCCAGCGTCTTCCACACCGCGCCGCCCCAGCCGTGGTCGAACGCCCGCATCACCTGCTCGCCCGTGTTGGTGGGCGGCGCGCTCGCGAGCCAGAAGGGATTGGGGCTCTTGATGCCCGCCAGGTCGATCGAGAGATCCGCCATCAGGTCCTCACCGTGCCATGCCCCGCCAGCATCGGGGCGTCCGGGCGCACGGGGATGCCGAGCGCCCGGGCGATCGCGCGCGCGGCGCGCTTGCCGTCCTGCACGGCCGTCACCACCAGCTCGCCGCCGGTCGCGTCGCCGCCCGCCCACACCTTGGGATGCCCGGTCGCGCCGCTCTCCGGGTCCACGACCACGCGCCCCTCGGCGTCCACCTCGACGCCCGGGAACGACGCCGCGAGCGCGGCGAGCGAGGCCTGCCCGATCGCCACCACCGCAAGGTCGCACGGGAACTCGCGGCCGTCGGCCAGCCGCAGCGCGCGCAGGGCGCCGCCGTCGCGCTCGAACGCCGCGGGCACCGCGTGCTCCACGAACCGCACCCCCTCGAGCCGCGCCTGCTCCAGCTCGTGCGCGTAGCCGCTCATGTCCGCCTCGGTGCGGCGGTAGAGGAGCGCCACCTCGGGCACGCCCAGGTGGGCCAGCTCGCGTGCGGCGTCGATGGCCGTGTTGCCGCCGCCGATGACCACGGCGCGGCGCACGCCGTCCAGCGAGGCGCCGGGCGCGAGCTTCATGCGCTCGATCCACGCCGTCGCCCCCTCGACGCCGGGTCCGTCGGCGCCGGGGATCGCGAGCGGCGTGTCGCCGCCCAGCCCGGGGCCGAGGAAGACGGCATCGTGCTGCGCGAGCAGGTCGGCGGCCGTCCGGTCACGGCCCACCTCGACGCCGCCCTGGAACGCCACGCCCAGCGCAGCGAGGAACGACGCCTCCCGCAGCGAGCCCTCGGCGTGCATCTTGTAGGGGGCGACGCCCGTGGTGTTGAGGCCCCCGGGCAGCGCGCCTCGGTCGAACACGGTGACGCGGCAGCCCTCGAGCGACAGGTAGCCGGCGGCGGCGAGCGAGGCGGGCCCGGCGCCGATGCAGGCGATGCGCGCGCCGGCGGCGGCGGCGCGCGGCAGCAGCGCGGCCGCGCGCCCGGCGGCCATGACGGTCTCGGTGGCGTAGCGCTGCAGCCG
>CAZMQP010000315.1:0-3546 GCA_964568385.1 uncultured bacterium | reverse complement strand
ACAGCGCCCGGTAGCCCTGCGCCTGCGCCGCCGGGGCGAACGGGTGCATCTGGCCGATCTTCGCCCACGTCACCGGGAACATCTCGGCGGCGGCATTGAGCTTCATGGTGCAGCTGCCGAGCGGGATCATCGAGTGCGTGAGCGACAGGTCGCGCGACTCGAGCTTGCGCAGGTAGCGCATCATGGACGTCTCGGAGCGGTGGCTGTGGAACACCGGGTGCGTGAGGTACTCGCTGGTGCGCAGGTGCCGGGCATCGAACGCGCGCTCGGGGCCGAGCGCCGGCACCGTGCCGCCGAAGAGGGCGGCCAGGTCGGCGAGGTCCTCGGGCGTCACCGTCTCGCCGAACGACACGCACACCTCGTGCTCGTTGACCTCGCGCAGATGGATGCGGGCGCCCTCGGCGGCCAGCTTCAGCGCGGCCATGCCCGCCTCGCCCTTGGCCACGCGCACGTGCACGGTGTCGAAGAAGTCCCCATGCCGCACGGTGTGCCCGAGCCCGCGCACGGTCTCGGCGAACGCGGCCGCGAACCGGTGCACGCGCCACGCGATGCGCCGCAGCCCGTCGGGCCCGTGCCACACGGCGTAGAGGCCCGCCATCACGGCCAGCAGGACCTGCGCGGTGCAGATGTTGCTCGTCGCCTTCTCGCGACGGATGTGCTGCTCGCGCGTGCCGAGCGCCATGCGCAGGGCGGGGCGGCCCTGGGCGTCGCGCGACAGGCCGATGATGCGGCCGGGCATCAGGCGCTTGTACTCCTCCTTGGTGGCGAAGAAGGCGGCGTGCGGGCCGCCGTAGCCCAGCGGCACGCCGAAGCGCTGCGCGCTGCCCACGGCGACATCGGCGCCCCACTCGGCCGGGGCGCGCAGCAGCGTCAGCGCCAGCAGGTCGGTGGCGGCCACCACCAGGCCGCCGGCGGCGTGCACGCGCGCGGCGAGCGCGCGGTGGTCGGCGATCGCCCCGTACGTGTCGGGGTACTGCACCAGCACGCCGCAGACCGTGTCGTCGAGTTCGAAGGCGTCGGGGGCCTGCACGTGCACGGTGATGCCGCGGGCGCGGCCGCGCGCCCGCACGACGTCGATCGTCTGCGGGTGGCAGTGGTCGGCCACCAGGAACGTGGTGCGGCCCGGCAGGGCCGCATGCACGAGCTGCATGGCCTCGGCGGCGGCGGTCGCCTCGTCGAGCAGCGAGGCGCTCGCCATCGGCAGCCCGGTCAGGTCGGTGACCACGGTCTGGAAATCGAGCAGCGCCTCGAGCCGGCCCTGGGCGATCTCGGCCTGGTAGGGCGTGTACGCCGTGTACCAGCCCGGGTTCTCGAGCACGTTGCGCTGGATCACCGCGGGCGTGTGGGTCGTCGAGTAGCCGAGCCCGATGAACGTGCGCCACACGTCGTTGGGGGCGACCATCGCCTCGAACTCGGCGAGCGCCTCCTGCTCCGAGCGCGGCGACGGCAGGTCGAGTTCGCGGCCGAGCCGGATGCCGGCGGGGACGGTGGCGGCGATGAGCGCCTCGACCGACTCGTAGCCGAGCGTGTCGAGCATGGCGCGCACGTCCTCGTCGGAGGGGCCGATGTGGCGCGGGATGAACGAGTCGGGTGCCGGAAGCGCGGTCACGGGAGCACTCCTGCTGAGGGTCGGGCGCGCGGACGCGCCGGGGTCGGCCGGATCGATGCCGCGAGACTATCAAGCGCGGCGGAGCGGGGCGAAACGGCCCGGCCGCGGCGGCTAGACGATGTCGAAGTTCGGCGCCTTCTCGATCGCGCCGCAGGCGACCGCGCGCTCGTAGAGCAGGTCGAGACCGGCGCGGCCGCGGGCGCCGAGATCGAGGGTCAAGTCGTTGACATACATGTGCACGAACTTGGAGCCCTGCGGCACGTCGAGCCCGCGGCCGAACTGGAGCGCGTAGCGGATCGCCTCGTCCTCGTGGGCGAACGCCGCCTCGATGCTCTGCCGGAAGGCGGTGCTGCACGCCTTCATGAGCTCGGGGCCGAGGTCGCGGCGCACCACGTCGAGCCCGAGCGGCACCGGCAGCTGGTCGCGCTGCTTCCACAGCTCGCCGAAGTCGAGCACCTTGGTGAGCCCCTCGGCCTCGTAGGTGAGCTGGCTCTCGTGGATGATGACGCCCGCGTCCACCTCGCCCGAGAGCACGGCCGCGGGGATGCGGTCGAACATGACCTCGACCGTCTCCACCTCGGGGGCCTCGATCCGCAGCAGCAGCGCCGCGGTGGTCCAGCGGCCGGGGATGGCGACGCGCTTGCCCTTGAGCGAGGCCAGCGTCACCGCGTGCCTCGCCACCAGCACGGGGCCGTAGCCCCAGCCGAAGCTGGCCCCGCACGCCATCACCGCATAGCGGTCGGCGAGGTGCGCGTAGGCGTGCGCCGAGCACGCGGTCATCTCGAGGTCGCCCTTCTCCATGGCGCGCAGGTTCAGCGTCTGGATGTCCTCCATCACGTGCTCGACGTGATGGCCGGGGACCTGGGCCATGCCGGTGTGGAAGCCGTAGAACATGTAGGCGTCGTCGGCGTCGGGGCTGTGTCCGAATCGAAGCGTGCGGGTGGCGGTCGAGGTCATGGGGTCGTGCTCGCGGGAGAGAGGTGGTCGGAGAGCCGGCGCAGGGCGCGCGGCCAGGCGTCCTGGTAGGTGGCGACGAACGGTGCGTAGGCGGGATCGTCGGGGAACGTGTGCCGCACGCGGACCTGCGTGCCCTCGGAGAGGGCGACCAGCTCGAACAGCACGGTGCCGCTGTCCCCGCCCGGGTAGCCGCGATGGCCGCCCTGCCACGCGCACGCTTCGTGCGGGTCGAACTGCACCCAGCGGCCCGCGAACGGCTCCTCGCTGGCCGCCGGGCCCGTCCACTCGAGGACGAGCCGCCCCGCCAGCGACGGCTCGCTCTCGGCGCGCTGGCAGAACCAGCGCGACAGGTGCCGCGCCTCGGTGAGGGCGGCGAACACGCGCTCGCGCGGCGCCGCGACGTCGAGCCGGAACTCGAGCACCGACATCAGCCGGCCCGCTGCTCGCGCCGCTCCGCCGACCGCCGGAACAGCTCGTTGCGCAGCGCCTCGACGCCGTCGCCGGTGTGCGCCGAGACGAGCCGGGCATCGGGGAACTCGGCGCGCAGGGCGAGGATCTCCTCGTCGCTGCGCAGGTCGGCCTTGTTGAACACCATCAGGCGCGGCGGCCGTGGGTCGGCGAGCAGCTGGTCGAGCACCTGGTCCACCGCGATCAGGTGGCGGCGGAAGTCGGGGTCGGCCGCGTCGGTGACGTGCACGAGCAGGTCGGCCTCGATGGCCTCGACCAGCGTCGAGTGGAACGAGGCGACCAGGTGATGCGGCAGCTTGCGGATGAACCCGACCGTGTCGGTCACGAGCACGCGGTCGCGCTCGGGGCTCACCATCTGCCGCGTGGTCGAATCGAGCGTCGCGAACAGCCGGTTCTCGACGAACGCGTCGCCCTTGGCGAGCGCGTTGAACAGCGTGCTCTTGCCGGCGTTGGTGTAGCCCACCAGCGCCACGCGGAACGCGCGGCGGCGCCGCGAGCGCTGCGTCTCGCGC
>CAZMQP010000314.1:0-3566 GCA_964568385.1 uncultured bacterium | reverse complement strand
ATGTCGCCGTTCGCGCCGCGCATCACCATCATCACGATCCACCCGGACAAGATCCGCGAGGTCATCGGGCCCGGCGGCAAGGTGATCAAGAAGATCACCGAGGAGACCGGCTGCCAGATCGACATCCAGGACTCGGGTGAGATCCGGATCGCGGCGATCAACCTCGAGGGCGGCAAGCGCGCCGAGGAGCTGATCCGCAACATCACCGAGGATCCCGAGGTGGGCCGCACGTACCAGGGCAAGGTTCGCAGCATCGTCAACTTCGGCGCCTTCGTCGAGATCGTGCCGGGTCGTGACGGGCTGCTGCACGTGTCCGAGATCGACCACGCCCGCACCGAGCGCGTCGAGGACGTGCTCAACGTCGGCGACGTGGTGATGGTCAAGGTCATCAGCGTGGACAAGGACGGCAAGATCCGCCTGTCGCGCCGTGCCCTCCTGCCCGAGCCGGAAGGCGCGGTCGCAGGGGCGGATCGCGGTGGGGACCGTGGCGGGTACCGTGGCGATCGTGGCGACCGGGGGGACCGCGGTCCCCGTGGCGACCGCGGAGATCGCGGACGCCGTCGCTGATCCACTCGAGAGGCGGACGGGCGGCTCCCTCGGTGGAGCCGCCCGTTCTGTGACCGGGAGTGCCCTGTCCATGAACGACATCCGCAAGAGCGTGCTGCCGAACGGCCTCACCCTGCTCAGCCAGGGCATGCCCGACCGCCGCAGCGCCTCGCTCGGCCTGTGGATCCGCACCGGCTCGCGCGACGAGTCGGTGCCGGGCATGGCGCACTTCATCGAGCACATGATGTTCAAGGGAACCGAGTCGCGGGACGCGCGCGCCATCGCGGCCTCGCTCGAGTCCCTCGGCGGCCATCTCGACGCGTTCACGACGCGCGAGCAGGTCGTGTACACGGCGCGCGTGCTCAGCGAGCACCTGCCGCAGGCGGTCGAGATCCTCTCGGACCTCACCGGCCGCAGCCGCTTCGACGCCCCCGAGATCGAGCGCGAGAAGCGGGTCGTCAAGGAGGAGATCCTCTCCTACGAGGACAACCCCGAGGAGCGCGTCGGGGACCAGCTCTCGGAGCAGTTGTGGGGCGACCATCCGCTGGGCAAGCCGATCCTGGGCACGGCGGCCTCGGTGGACACGTTCAGCCGCGAGGCGCTGCTCGACGAGGTCGCGTGCCGCTACCGCGGTGACCAGATGGTGCTGGCGGCCGCCGGCGGCTTCGAGCATGCCGAACTCGAGGACCTCGCCGCGCGCTGGTTCACGCCCCCCGCGGGGCCGCCGCCTGCTCCCGCCCGGCCGCCCGGCCCGGTGGCCCCGGTGGTCCGGCACACCGTGGACGACGTGCAGCAGATGCACCTGTCGCTCGGCACGCGCGCCATCGCCTACACCGACCCGCGGCGCCCGGCGCTCATCGTGCTCGAGACGCTGCTCGGCGGCGGCATGAGCTCGCGGTTGTTCCAGACCATCCGCGAGGAGGCGGGCCTGGCCTACAGCGTGTTCAGCTCACTCGACACGCTGCGCGACGTGGGCATGCTCACCGTGCACATGGGGGTCTCGCCGGACAAGGCGCGCGAGGCGCTCGCGCTCCTGCGCCGCGAACTGCAGCGGCTGGTGGACGACGGTCCGGCGCCCGACGAGGTCGCCTCGGCGCAGATGCAGCTCAAGGGCTCGGTGACGCTGTCGCAGGAGAGCGTCTCCAGCCGCATGTACCACCTCGCCCGGCAGGAGCTCTACACGGGCCGCTACGTGGCGCCCGAGGCGCAGGTGGAGCGCGTGCTGGCGGTGACGCTCGGCGACGTGCGCGACCTGGCGCGCGAGTTCCTGCGGCCCGAGCGCTACACGCTCGCGGCCATCGGCCCCGACGCGGGCGCCCTGTTGCGCGACGAGGACTGGCCCACCGCGGCGGACTGACGCGGCGGCGGGCTCAGGCGTAACGGAAGCCCGCCTTCGCCAGCCGCTCCCCGGCCTCCCGGCAGCGCGCCTCGGTGTCGCACAGCGCGATGCGCACGTAGCCCTCGCCCGCGAGGCCGAAGCCCGATCCCGGGGCGACCACCACGCCCGTGCGCTCGACCAGCTCGGCGGTGAACGAGAGCGAGTCGGTGGCGCTGCGGGGGATGGGCATCCACAGGTAGAGCGACGCCCTGGGCAGCTCGACCGGGAAGCCGAGCGGCCGGACCGCGGACAGGAACGCCTCGCCGCGGGCGCGGTAGAGCGCGGCGGCCTCGCGGCAGTAGTCCTGCGGTCCCGTGAGCACGGCGAGTCCGGCGCGCTGGATGGCCATGAACACGCCGAAGTCCATGTTGGACTTGATGCGGGTCATGTTCCCGATCGCCTCGGCATTGCCGGCGGCGAATCCCAGCCGCCACCCCTGCATGGAGTAGCTCTTGGAGAACGAGTGGAACTCGACCGTGCGCTCCTTGTCGCGGTCCACCTCGAGGAACGACATCGCGCGATAGGAGGGGTCGAGCGACAGGTCGCAGTAGGCGATGTCGCTGACGACGAACAGGTCGTGCGCCCGCGCGAAGCTCAGGATGTCCTGGTAGAGCGCCTTCGTCTCGACGCCGCCCGTGGGGTTGTTGGGGAAGTTGATGAACAGCACCTTGGCGCGCTTCGCCTCCTCGGTGGGGATCGCCGAGAGGTCGGGCGTGAAGCCGCGCGAGGGCACGAGCGGCACCTCGACCGTGCGCACCTGCGCCAGTGCGGCCTGGCCGAGATAGGCCGGGTAGCACGGGGTGCAGAGCAGGATGGTGTCGCCGGGATCGAGGTGGGCGAGGAAGAACTTGGCGATGCCCTCCTTGCTGCCGATGAGCGCGATCGCCTCGCGCTCGGGGTCCACGGTCACGCCGAACCGCCCCTGGTACCAGGACGCGACACCGGCGCGGAACTCGGGCAGGCCGTTGAACGAGGGGTAGCGGTGATTCTGAACGGCCTCGTCGCGGAGGGCGACCTCGAGGGCGGTGATGGCGTGCGCCGGCGGCCGGATGTCCGGGTTGCCGACGCCGAGATCGATCACATCCACACCCTTCCGCACCTGGTCGTCGCGATTCTGGAACACCTTGGCGAGCGCGTAGGGGGGCACGTTCTGGAGCCGCTGCGACGCCGCAAGACGATGTTTGACAGTCGATTGGCTGCTGGACATAGTGCCTCCGTGGGCTCCATTCTCGCGTTCCGGCATCGGACTTGCGTTACGTTGGGGATATGAACCCTCCCCGTCATCCTAGTCGGCCCCGCCCGCGCGGGCCAGTGCCCGTGCGCCCGTCGGGCGCCCGCTGGCGGACCGCCCTGATGCTGCTGGCCGGCCTGGCGCTGGCCACGCCCGGCCGCACCCAGGACGACTCGACCGAACTGCCCGACAGCACCCAGCTGCGCGTCACCCGCGAGGTGCTGCCCGCCGTCGCGGCGCCCTTCCGCTCCGGCGAGTCGCTGCGTTTCAGCGTCCAGTACGGCTTCATCAAGGCCGGCCGGGCCTGGCTCGAGGTGCCCGAGGTGGTGGACTGGCGCGGCCGGCCGAGCTGGCGTCTCGTCGCGCGCGCCAAGTCGAACGGCTTCTTCGACAAGGTCTACAAGGTGCGCA
>CAZMQP010000313.1:0-3592 GCA_964568385.1 uncultured bacterium | reverse complement strand
CCGCCGACGACGTCGGCGTGCGCGCCGCCACGTGCTACGGAGCGGCCGAGGACGACACCCCGCTCGAGCGGCGTGCCGCCATCGACGAGAGCGTGGGGTTCGCGCGCGAGACGGCGCGCCGCGGCAAGGGGCGGCTGCGCGGCATGCTCGGGGTGCAGGCCACGAGCCTGCACGGCATCGAGACGCTGCTCGCCGAGGCGCTCGAGAGCGCCGGCCGTCAGTACGCGGTGCACGTGGACCTCGCGCTCGACCTCACGCCCGCCGAGCGCTGGGCGCGGGGCGACGCGCTGCCGGCCACCGCCTACCCGGCCCTGTGGGCGCACGCCGAGCGCGCCCCGCGCGGCCTGCTCGAGGCGGCGCGCGGACGCGGTGACGCGTTCACCGCCAGCGGCAGCGGATCGCTCGCCGCGCTGCTGCGCGAGACCGACGCGGGCTGGGGCAGCGACGACGGCGCCAACGCGCCGCCGGTGCCCGAGGGCGCGTTCCTGCCGCGGCAGGCCGAGGCGCACTACCGGCGGCTGTTCGTGACCGGCGCCGAGTGGGCGTCGGACCACTTCGGCGAGGCGCTCGGCCACATCGCCCCGGGCTCGCCCGCCGACCTCGTGCTGCTCGACTACCGGCCCGCCACGGAGTTCTCGGCGCGCACCCTGCACGCGCATCTCTGGCAGGGCCTGCTGCGCGCACCGGTCGCGGGCGTGATGGTGGCCGGCGACGTGGTGATGGACAACGGCGTCCTCGTGAACGTGGACGAGCGCGAGGTCCAGGCGCGCGCCCGCGAGTGCGCGGCCCGCGTGTGGGGACGTATGTGACCTCCGCCCGGGCCCCGCGCCGGAGGGCGGGGGCGGGGCGCTCGTCACGCCGGACTCGACTCCCGGGCGGGGCCTCCGTACGGTGCGTCGCCCATGCCCAACACTCCCTCCCGGCCGGCGACCCGCGGCAGCCTGCGTGAACTGCTCACGCTCGCCTGGCCCATGGTCGTGTCACGCTCCACGCAGTCGGTGGTGGGGCTGGCCGATGCGCTCATGGTGGCGCCGCTCGGCGCCGCCGCGCTGGCGGCCACCACCACCGGCGCCATCAACACGTTCGCGATCGTCATCCTGCCGATGGGCACGGTGTTCATCGTGCAGAGCTTCGCCGCCCAGTACGCAGGGCGCGGCGATCTCGTGTCGGCGCGGCGGTTCGCCTGGTACGGGCTGGTGCTCGCGGCCGTGTCGCAGGCGCTGGCGCTGGTGGCGGTGCCGTTCGTGCCCGCGGCGCTGGGCCGGTTCGGGTTCGAGCCGCAGGTGCTGGGCGCGATGTCGAGCTACATGATGATCCGCCTGTGCTCGACCGGCTTCATCGTGCTCACCGAGGCGCTCGGCAACTGGTTCGGCGGCATCGGCGACACGCGCGTGCAGATGCGGGCGAGCGTGCTCACCATGTTCGTCAACCTGTTCCTCAACTGGGTGTTCATCTACGGCAACCTCGGGGCGCCGCGCATGGGCGTGCCGGGCGCCGCGCTGGCGAGCGCGCTCGCCACCGTGGCCGGCGCCGGGTTCATGTGGGCGGCGTTCACCGCCCGCCAGCGCGAGATCGCCGCGGGCCAGCCGCTGGCGCTGCGCCTGCGTGAGCTCGTCCGCGTGGTGCGGTTCGGGTTCCCCAACGGCATCAACTGGTTCATGGAGGTCAGCGCGTTCACGCTGTTCCTGAACGCCGTCGTCAGCCAGCTCGGCACGGTGGTGCTCGCCTCGCTCAACGTGATCCTGCAGATCAACTCGGTGTCGTTCATGCCGGCCTTCGGGCTGACCTCGGCGGGCGCCATCCTCGTGGGACAGGCGATCGGGCGCTCCGGTCTGGCGGAGGTGCCGGGGCTGGTGTGGCTCACCGTGCGCGTGACGCTGACCTGGCAGGGCGCCGTGGGGCTGGCCTACCTGCTGTTCCCGCGCGTGTTCATCGCGCCGTTCGCCACCTACGGCGCGGACGCCGCGCAGCTGATGGAGGTCGGCGCGCTGATGCTGGCGCTGAGTGCGGCGTGGCAGCTGTTCGATGCCGTCGGGCTCACGGTCGGCGAGGCGCTGCGCGCCGCCGGGGACACGGCGTGGTGCATGTGGGCGCGGCTGGTGGCCGCGTGGGCGCTGTTCCTGCCCGCCTCGTGGCTCCTGATCACCCGATTCGGCGGCGGCCCGGCGATGGTGATGGTGTGCGTGATCGGCTATCTGGCCATCCTGGCCGCGGCGCTGCTGTGGCGGTTCCAGTCCGGCGCGTGGCGGCGCATCGCGCTCACCGAGCCGGCGCACGAACTGCCGCTCTGAGCCCGCGGCGCGGTAGGCTCGCCGCATGAGCGATCGCGCCCGCGGCCCCTGGCATCACGACGACCTGCCCGGCTGGGCATGGGCGTCGCTGGCGGCGCTGCGCTTCGCCGGCGTCGTGATGGCGATGCTGCCCTTCGCGCTGGCGGCGGCGGTGGCGTGGTGGTGGACGCATCCGCCCGACCCCACGCGCGAACTGCTCGCGCACCGCGGGTTCACCGGCGCGGTGCTGCGCGAGCCGGCCCCGGAACTGGGGGTGCGGGTCGAGCGCTGGCGCATCGTGCCGACGCACGGCGACACGCTGCGCGGGCTGTTCCGCGCCGCAGCGCCGGCATCGCGCGCGGCCGCCGGCCCGCGGCCGTGGGCGGTGGTGATGCTGGGGGGCATCGGCACGGGCGATCGCGCGGCGCTGCTGCTGCCCGATTCGCTCGCCGTGGACGCGCTGGCGCTCGACTGGCCGTGGCGCGGCCCGGTGCTGGCGCCGTGGCCCGAGTTCGTGCGGCGCGTGCCCGCGATGCGGCGCTTCCTGCTGCACGCCCCGGCCGCGATCGCCCACTGCGAGGCGGCGCTGCGGCGCGAGCGAGCGCCGGTGCGCGTCGCCGTGCTCGGCGCCAGCCTCGGTTCGCCCGCGGCGGTGGCGGCGATGCGCCTGGCGCCCGCCGACGCGCTGGTGATCGTGGACGGCATGGCCGACCTCGAGGCGGCGCTCGACTCCGAACTGGCGCGCGCGCTGCCGCACGCGTGGCTCGATGCCGCGCTGGCGCCGCCGCTGGCGGCGTTCGCGGCGCGGCTGCTGCATGCGCTCGAGCCGTCGCGGCATGCCGAGGCGGCCGCCCGCGTGCCGGTGCTGGTGATCGACGCCGAGGCCGAGGCGCGCTATCCGCGCGCGTCGGTGCGGGCGCTGCACGCGGCGCTGCCGCATGCCGAGCGCCGCACGCATCCGGGCGGGCACCTGCGGCCCGAGGATGCCGCGCAGGTGCAGGCGATCATCGTCACCGCCGACGCCTGGCTGCGCGCGCTGCCGGACACGGCCCGGACGCTCGGGCGCTGATCGCTGACCGCAGCCGCACACGCGGCGGCGCGGCGGTGTCCCCTCGGGTGCACCCGCGCCGCGCCCTCGAGCCGAGCCGGCGCCGCAACGTGTTGCACGGCAACGGCCGGGGCGGTCGGTCGGCGCGCGGCACACGGTCTGCAGTGAGTCCGCGGCAGAGGCGCCGCCGGTACGGGCGCCGCCATCACGACTCCCCGAGCCGCTCGCGCGGACACCCATACCGGGGCGGATCGCCGCCCGGGAGGAACCTCAT
>CAZMQP010000312.1:0-3603 GCA_964568385.1 uncultured bacterium | reverse complement strand
CCACGGTGCTCATGGTGGACGTGAGCCACAGCATGATCCTGTACGGCGAGGACCGCATCACGCCGGCCAAGAAGATCGCGCTCGCGCTCACGCAGCTCATCCAGACGCGCTACCCGAAGGACACGCTCGACGTGGTGCTGTTCGGCGACGACGCGGTGCAGGTGCCGCTCAAGGACCTGCTGCGCATCCAGGCGGGCCCGTTCCACACCAACACGCGGGCCGGATTGCAGGCGGCGCGGCGCATCCTCGAGTCACGCAAGACGCCCAACAAGCAGATCTTCATGGTCACCGACGGCAAGCCCTCGTGCATCCGCGAGCACGGGCGGCTCTACAAGAACCCGTTCGGACTCGACCCCAAGATCGTCAACCTGACGCTGGCCGAGGCGGCGCACTGCCGCCGCAAGCGCATCACCATCACCACGTTCATGCTCGCCGCCGATCCGACGCTGCTGGAGTTCGTGCGCAAGCTCACCGAGCTGAATCACGGGCGCATCTACGAGACCGACCCGTCCGACCTCGGCACCTACGTGTTCCGCGACTTCGTGCGCAACCGCCGCAAGCGGCTGCACTAGTCGCGGCCGGACGCCGCCCGCCGCAGCCGGTCGGCCACCGCCAGCCCGAGCCCCGACTCCTCGGGCCGCGCCACCAGGACGACCTCGGCCCCGCGGCGGTCCGCGTCGCGCAGCGCCGCGAACAGCGACACGGCTTCGGCGGCCACCACCTCGACCGCCGTGCCCGCCGCCCGCAGGCGCGCGAGTTCGTGCGGCAGCACGGCGGGCTCGACGACCTGGACGCGCGCCCGCGGCGCGTAGTGCGACTCGAGCGTGCCGCTCGCACGCACGCCCGTGGCGCGCACGGGCACGGGCTGCCCGGCCACGGCCTCGAGCGCCTCGCGCGGCACGCCGCCGGGCCGCAGGATGGCGGGCGCCGAGCCGGTGAGGTCCACGATGGTGGACTCGACCCCGACCGCGCACGGGCCGCCGTCGAGGATCAGGTCCACGTCGGCGCCGAGGTCCTCGAGCACATGCGCCGAGGTGGTGGGCGAGACGCGCCCGAAGCGGTTGGCCGAGGGGGCCGCCAGCGCGAGATCGCTCGCCTCGAGCATCGCGTGGGCCACCGGGTGCGCGGGTACGCGCAGGCCCACGGTGTCCTGCCCGCCGGTGACGGCGTCCGGCACGCCCGGCGCCCGCCTCAGCACCAGCGTGAGCGGGCCCGGCCAGAACCGGCGCGCCAGCGTGCGGGCCAGTTCGGGCACGCCGCTCGCCCATTCCTCGAGCGAATCCTCGGAGGCGAGGTGCACGATGAGCGGGTGGTCGGCGGGCCGGCCCTTGACCGCGAAGATGCGCGACACCGCGCCGGCGTCGCGCGCGTCGCCGCCCAGTCCGTACACGGTCTCGGTGGGGAAGGCGACGAGCCCGCCCCGCCGCAGCACCTCCGCCGCCCGGGCGATGGCTTCGGGCGAGGGCTGCAGCACGCGTTCGTCCACGAGGGCGCCTCCTTGGTCGGCCGAGACTGGCTGGGGCATCTTGCGGCGGGCACGCTCGCGGGAGCAACCTGACCCTATCCGCCCGGACGCGTTGCCCGTGGGCGCCCGCCACCGCTCGAGAGGAGACCCGTGAAGACCTCGGTGCTCGACCGCTTCCTGCGCTACGTCACCTACGACACGCAGTCCGCCGCCGATTCCCCCACCACGCCGAGCACGGCGAAGCAGCTCGTGCTGCTGGATGTGCTGGTCGAGGAACTGCGGGCGCTGGGGCTCACCGACGCGGTCCGCGACGAGCAGGCCATCGTCACCGCGACGCTGCCCGCCAACACCGGCAAGCCCGGCGTGCCGGTGATCGGGTTCGTGGCGCACGTGGACACCTCGCCCGAGATGAGCGGCGAGGGCGTGAAGCCGATCGTGTGGCGCGACTGGGACGGCCGCGACATCGCGCTGCCCGATGAGCCCTCGGCGGTGATCCGCGTCGCCGAACACCCGGCGCTGGCCGGCAAGCGCGGCGAGTCCATCGTGACCGCGAGCGGACGCACGCTGCTCGGTGCCGACGACAAGTCCGGCGTCGCGGTGGCGATGGCCGCGCTCGAGTGGCTGCTCGCGCACCCCGAGGTGAAGCATGGCGCCGTCCGCGTGGCGTTCACGCCCGACGAGGAGATCGGCCGCGGCGTGCGGCGGTTCGACGTGCGCCGCTTCGGCGCCCGCTGCGCCTACACGCTCGATGGCGAGGGGCTGGGGCGCATCGACTCCGAGACGTTCAGCGCCGACTCGATGCGCGTCGTGTTCCAGGGGTTCAACACGCACCCGGGGCTCGCGACCGGCCAGATGGTCAACAGCCTCAAGGTGGCGGCCGACTTCGTGAACCGGCTGCCCAAGGACGGCCTGGCGCCCGAGACCACCCGCGGCCGCGAGGGATTCGTGCACCCGAACTTCATGGACACGTCGGTGGACCGCACCAGCGTGGAGTTCATCATCCGCGACTTCGAGACGGCCCAGCTCGCCGTGCACGAGCAGTGTCTCGAGCGCCTCGCGCGGGAGACCGTGGCGGACTGGCCCGGCTCGAGCGTGAGCTTCGAGGTGGTGCCGGCCTACCGCAACATGCGCGACATCCTCGCGGGGCACCCCGAGGTGGTCGAGTACGCGCGCGAGGCGATCCGCCGCGCCGGGATCGAGGTGCAGGAGGCGGTCATCCGCGGCGGCACCGACGGCTCGGTGCTCTCGGCGCTCGGCCTGCCCACGCCCAACCTGTTCACCGGCCAGCACGCCTTCCACTCGCGCCTCGAGTGGATCTCGGTCGAGGACATGGAGAAGTCCGTCGAGGTGGTGGTGAACCTCGCCCGCATCTGGGAGGAGCGCGCCTGACTACCAGGCGCTCGTGCTCTCGACCTCCGGGCTGCCCGGGCCGGACAGCATGAACGAAGGCGGCTCGTCCTCGATCAGGTAGCCGAACTCCTGCCGGAACTCCTCCAGCGACAGGCCCGCTGTGGTCGCGAACTTGGCCAGCTCGTGCGCGTCCTCGAAGTCGTCGCGGCGCAGCCGGATCATGTAGCGCCGGCCGATCGCGTAGCGCGCCGAGTGCACGTCCACCAGCCGCACGCGCGGCCGCCCGGTCGCCGGGTCCACCAGGTGCGCGAACGGCACCGGCACGAACTGGCCCGCCTGCATCGTCACCACCGAGCCGTTGCCGCCCTGCAGCAGGTACTTGGCCGCGCAGTAGCCGAGGTCGCGCGAGTACTCCATGTCGTAGGCGATCGGGTCGGCGCAGCGCAGCTCGTAGCCCACGTTCTTGGCGACGATGGTGGACTTGATGCCGAAGTCCTGCAGCCGGCGCTCGACGGCGTGCTTGAGGATCTCACCGATGTTGACCTCGGCGATGCGCAGGTGCCCGTGCGCGTCGCGCTCGGTCTCCTCGATGCGCGCCAGGTCCTGCGGGTCGAGGTCGAGCACGACGCCCTCGGCGATGACCGCGACGCCGTCGCGGCGCCCGGTCGTCAGCCGCTTGAGGATGGCGCCGACCAGCGTGTCGGTGAGCGTCTTGAGCTTGATCGGGCGCTGCTGGAATTCCTCCGGCACCAGCGACAGCGTGGCCCCCGCCGCCTTGCCGATGCCGA
>CAZMQP010000311.1:0-3606 GCA_964568385.1 uncultured bacterium | reverse complement strand
TGCGCCGCCCTCCAAGGGGCGGCGTTCTTGTTTCCGCCGCCGACCGTGACCCACGTCGCCCGTCCATTCCGGCTCCCGGAGCGCGCTGACCGCGCCCCGCACGCGTGCGTCTCACGAAAGGCTGCCCCGACATGTCACTCGAGTCCCTGGGCTGGAACGCCCGCCTCGCCGCCGCCGCTCACTCGTCCCTGGAAGCGGGCCTCGTGCCCATGCGCGTCGCGCGCGAGGACCGCGACCGCTACACCGTGCTCGAGCCGTCGGGCGAGCGCCCCGCCGTGCTCGCTGGCCGGTTCCGCCAGAGCACGCTCTCGCGCATCGAGCGGCCCGCCGTGGGCGATTGGGTGCTGGTGCGCGCCGATGGCGACGGCATCGTCACGATCGCCTCCGTGCTGCCGCGCGCCAGCGTGTTCCTGCGCAAGGTCGCGGGCGACAACACCGAGCCGCAGGTCGTCGCGGCCAACGTCGAGACGGTGTTCCTCGTGTGCGGCCTCGACGGCGACTTCAATCCGCGCCGCATCGAGCGCTATGTGGCCTCCGCCTGGGAGAGCGGCGCCCAGCCGGTCGTCGTGCTCAACAAGGCGGATGTCGCCGAGGACCGCGACGCGCGCCTCGCCGAGGCGGTCGCGGTCTGCCCCGGCGTCGACGTGCTGGCGGTCTCGGCGCTCGAGGGCCAAGGGCTCGAGGCCCTCGCGCCATGGCTCTCGTTCGGCCACACGATCGCGCTGCTCGGCTCCTCGGGGGTCGGCAAGAGCACGCTCGCCAACGCCCTGATGGGCGAGGAGCGCCAGGCCACGGGCGGCGTCCGCGCCGATGACTCGCGCGGACGGCACACCACCACGCATCGGGAGCTGGTGCCGCTGCCAAGCGGCGCGTGGCTGCTCGACACGCCGGGCATGCGCGAACTGCAGCTGTGGGCCGAGGACGACTCGCTCGATCGCACGTTCCCCGAGATCGCGGCCCTCGCGCTCGAATGCCGCTTCCGCGACTGCGCACACGAGGCCGAACCGGGCTGCGCCGTGCGCGCCGCACTCGAGGCCGGCACTCTGGAGCGGGCGCGATTCGCTGCATGGGGCAAGTTGCAGCGCGAACTGGCGCATCTGGCTTCGCGACAGGACGCTCGCGCCCGCTCCGAGAAGCAGGCTCAGTGGAAGTCGATCACCATGGCCATGCGCACCCATCCCAAGGCGAATCGCTGGCGGCGGCCATGATGAGCCCGGCGAACCCCAACGCTGCGCGGGAGGGCGGTGGCGGTGGAACGGGGGTAACGCGCACGGCCCCGGGACGGGGGTCCCGGGGCCGGCGCTCGCCGCACGCGGTCTCGATCGCTCAGTCCACGCGCACGAACTTCCGCGACAGCGTCTCGCCGCCGGCGCGCAGCCGGTAGAAGTAGACGCCGGCCGCCGCCTCGCGGCCCTCGGCGTCGGCGCCGTCCCAGGTGGCACGATGCTCGCCGGCCCCGCGCAGCCCCGAGACCAGGGTTCGCAGCACACGACCCTGCACGTCCACGACCTCGAGGGACACATCGCTCTCGCGCGGCAGCGAGAACAGCACCGCGCCGGCGCCCCGCATCGGATTGGGGCGGGGGGCCGCCAGCGCGAGCGCCGATGGGAGGGTCACGGGGTCGTCCACGCCCACCCACGTCGTGCCGGGGCCCCGCAGGTCGTATTCGCGCACGCCGCTGCGCGTGGGCGAGATCCAGCGCGAGCTCGGGAAGTGGATGCTTCGGCTCAGCGAGCGGTAGCGCCACCAATACGGCGTGCCGTTCTGCACGGCCACCGGGGCGTTCATGAGCGTGAGCTGGCCGAAGGCGGCGCCGAAGTCGAGCGTGGACGTCCACGCGGCCGACTGGCCCGAGCTGTTGATCGAGCCGTAGGCGGCCGGGACCTGCGCCTGCCACACGGACTTGTAGCGCGTGCGTCCCGCGGCCGAGGGCGTGTAGCCCAGGAGGTACGCGGTGTTGTTCGCGGCGGACCCCATCGGCACGATCACCGAGGAGTTCGAGAATCGGCGCGCCACGTTCAGGTTGATCCGCGAGTCGTCCCGGGCGCCCATGTAGACGTCGGCGCGACCCTGGCGGAAGGCCACCTGGGTGTAGCCGGGCTCGCCCGCGATGATCTCGGGCCACCCGTCGCCGTCGATGTCGCCGGCGTTGGCGAGCGCATGGCCGAGGTTGGCGAAGCTGCTCGGCCCGTAGGCCGTCCAGTAGGCGGCGGCGCCGTTCGGGAGCGGGCCCGTGAACACGCGCGCCGAGCCGCGGTCCTGGGCCCCGCCGGCGTCCTCGAACACGGCGCCCACCAGCACGTCGCTCAGGCCGTCGCCGTCCACGTCGCCGGCGCCGCTCACCGCGCTGCCGAACGAGCTGAAGGCCTCGTATCCGAGCTGGCTCCAGTGGGCGGTGGCGATGAGACCGCTGGGGGAGCCGCGGTGCACCGCGGCGCGGCCCTGCCCGGAGATCGTCTGGTTGTTGAAGGGGCCGCCCACGATGATGTCGCCGTAGCCGTCGCCGTCCACGTCGCCGGCGTTCGAGACGCTGTAGCCGAAGCTCTCGTTGATCTGCCCGGGCAGGGTCTTGACGAACGCCAGCGCCCCGGCGCCGGCGATGCCGCGGTATTCGAACACGCGGCCCTGGTCGACGAGCGAGCCGAAGCCGACGGGCCGGTCGTAGCCGGGCGAGCCGACCACGAGGTCGGTGTAGCCATCGGCATTGATGTCGGCGAAGCCGTTGAGGCTCGAGCCGTAGTGCTCGTCGACCTGCGTCCCGTTGCCCTGCCAGGCGTGCCCGAGCGACAGGCCCGCCGGTCCGCCGAGATGGACGCGTACGCTCCCGGCATCGCTGATGCCGCCCGGGTCGTCGTAGGGAGCGCCCACCGCCATGTCGGCGTAGCCGTCGCCATTGAAGTCCCCGCCGCTCACGGCGCTGCCGAAGCGGCTGAAGTTGGAGGGTCCGGTCACCGTCTGGCTCGGCGTGCTCGGCAGGCTCGGTCCGCCGAAGAAGACCAGGGCCTTGCCGAAGCCGGAGAAGGGCTGGTGCGCACCCACGCCGAAGTCGGCGTAGCCGTCGTTGTTCACGTCGCCCAGGCCCGAGACCGAGATGCCCACGTTGTCGTTGGGCGCGCCGAAGTAGAACCAGCTGTAGCTGGTGGGCAGTCCCGAGAGCGAGCCCAGGTAGAGCAGGACGAGGCCGTTGTCGTTCTCGCCCGGGTTGCTGAAGTTGTCCCAGTTGGGCGCGCCGACCAGGACGTCGTCGAGCCCGTCGCCGTTGACGTCGCCGGCGGAGGCCACGGACCAGCCGTAGTTGGGGTCCTCGAACGAGGTGCCCGTGTTCCAGTTGGAGAAGAGCGAGGGGCCGTCGCCACGGCCGGCGAACACGCGGACGCGTCCCTCGAACGACTCGGGGCCGGTGAACTGCGTCTCGGCCACGACGATGTCGCTGATCCCGTCGCCATTCACGTCCCCGGCGGTGGCGCAGCCGCTCAGGTCGCTCGAGCCGGGAGTGGAGTAGGTGCGCTGGATCAACAGGGTCGTGCCGGCGCTCTGGGCGACGTGGAGGCTGCCGACCGAGCCCACGAGGAGGTCGCCCTTACCGTCGGCGTTGATGTCGCCGGC
>CAZMQP010000310.1:0-3607 GCA_964568385.1 uncultured bacterium | reverse complement strand
TCCTTGAGCTTCTCGCCGGAGATGGACTGCTTGGTGGTGGACGACTTGGTGTCGATGCGCTTCTCGGCCCGCACCTCGATGGTCTCGATCTCCTTGACCACCTTGGTGGCGCCGACGCTGAAGGTGACCGTGGCGGTCTGGCCGGCATTGACGGTGACCTCCTGGGTCACGGCGTCGTAGCCGATGGCCATGAGCCGGACCTGCCACTTGCCCACGGGCACGCCGTTGATGACGAAGTTGCCCTCGTCGTCCGTCTGGGCGCCCTGGCGCGTGCCGAGCACGACCACGTTGGCATAGGGCACGGGCTCGCGGCCGCGCTCGAGCGCGCGGCCCGTGATGCGACCGACCTGGCCCTGGGCGGCCGGCGGGGCCGCGGTCCTCTGCTGCGCCAGCGCGGGGAGCACCAGCGCCAGCGTTCCCACCGCGACGACCGCGGCGATGAATCGTCTGGCCTGATCACGCATGTGACTCGCCTCTCCGTGGTTGCGACATCTCACGCGCCTCGCGGCGGTTCCCGGGAGTCGGCCGGGGAACAATCGCGTGCGGCATGATGGGTCGTGGGAAAATCCGCGTCAAAATGCCAACGCAAGGGCTCTGTGTCAACGCATTTCGCCGGTTCAAGCTGTTCAAGGACACGCAGTTCCGGGACTCCACCCGAGAAGGCGGGGACCACCGCGAGGCGGCTCGGGGAGTGAGGGCGGCATGTGCGGACCGTGGGTCGACGCAGAGAACTGGGGCGCCACGCAGGAACTCCTGCGGATTCGGCGCCGCTCGCCCGGTAACGGGAATATCCGCCCATTCCCCCGAGTGCGTCAAGTGCCGACTTCGGGGGCCGCGGCCGCAGGTCGAGGGGGTCGGCGGGGTCAGAAGCGCCAGTGCAGCGAGACACTGAGGTTCTGGCGCGACTGGCGCTGCTGGCTCGGGTCCCCGAAGTCGCTCTGGCGCAGCCTCAGCGCCCAGCCCGCCTGCAGGTCCCACGACGCACCGGCCGGCGTCAGGCCCAGCCCCAGCGTCGGGCCGTGGCCCGTGTACTCGTTCTGCTGCGTGAAGGTGTCCTCATCCACATCGGCCACGACGTAGCCCATGCGGCCCATCAGCACCTCGTTGCAGCGGTACTCCATCCCCGCGCGCGCCTCCCACGCCTGCCGCTCGGGTCCCTCGCCGTTGATGGCCTGGAAGCGCAGGTCGCGGCGCCAGTGGAACTCGCCGCCGAGGCGGGCGCGGCCATGCGTCCAGCCGATGCCTCCGGCGAACCCGAACGCGCGGTCGTTGACCTCGTTGGCGAGGACGCTGTCGGGGATGGCGAGGGTGTCCGCGCCCGAGCGATCGCGCAGCGAGAGGATGAAGTGATTGAAGGACGTCAGGTCCGAGGCGCCCGGAGGCGTGAAGGTGGCCTCGGTGGCGCGGGTGAGGAAGCTGGCGCCGAACTCGAACGCGCCGCTCCGCCAGCGGATGCGCGAGTCGAAGGCGCTGCCGCGCTCCTCACGCTCCTGCAGCTTGCCGCGGCCCGTCAGCGGCAGTGCGCCGACGCCGCCCGAGATGGTGAAGCGCCAGTCCTCGATGGAGTTGGCCTTCCAGGCGCGGCCATCGGCGGCGTACTCGAGCGCGCCGAGCCGGCCGACGAGCGTCCCCTGCCCCACCAGGTACGGGCGGCTCTCGCGCCGCTCGGTCGAATGGCGCTCGCCCACGTTGGACCCCTTGATGCTCTGGGTCACGGCGTCGAGGCTTATCGCGAGCGTGTGCGCGTCACCGACCGGGTGCGCGAACGAGAGGCCGACCCCGGACGTGTTGACCCGGTACTCGTCGGGCTCGAACAGGTCGGGCGGATTGGCCGCGTCGCTGTCCTGCGAGATGAACTGGCCGGCCTCGTTCTCGCGGATGAGCTGGTACTTCTGGTTGGCCTGCTCGCCCTCGAAGCGGCCGCGCAGCGCGTAGCGCAGCTTGCCGCCGCCCACGTACGGCATGCGGCCCGACAGGATGGGCATGAACGAGGGCACCCCGATCTCGTCGCGGCGCGAGATGTCGTCGGAGTAGGGCCGGTCGTAGCGCAGCGAGTTCAGGGCGCCGACGGCGCCGAAGACGCCGCCGCTGCGGGGGTCGCGGCGGAAGCCCTCGAACTGCAGCCGCATGCTGCGGGCGGCCAGGTCCTGGCGGCGGACGCCGTCGAAGCGGTCGTGCGCGCCGTCGGCGGCATCGGTGCCGGGGCGCAGCGTCAGCGTCGAGGCGGTGTCGTCGTCGTAGACGCCCGCCGGGCTGCCGGCGAAGTCCCACAGGCTGAGCGCGTCGTCACGGTCGTCCCCGATCAGCGCGAGCCGGCCCATGCCGAGCAGGCGGGCGCTGCGCACCGGCGAGCCGGTGCCGAGGTCGAGCGAGCGGATGGCCGGGTCGAGGAACTGGCTGTGGGCCGGCGGCGCCGAAGCGGCGGCCAGCGCGGTCAGGACGAGCGAGCAGACGAGAGCCTTGCGCGCAGCGCGCATCGGGTTTCCTTTCGGGGCATCCAGGGCGAGGTCCGGTCGCGGTCGCCGTGCGAGAGGAGGGCACGGAGCTGCCGCCACGTGGCGTAGTGGCGCACGGTCAACGAGGTGCGCGAACACGAGGCGCGGATACTAGGGAGGGCCGCCGCGAGGTGTCAACGGCGGACTGGCCCCTCGGACCCGACACCGAGGGGTGCCCGGCGAGCCAGAACCGCCAGTCCCGGTCGAGTCCGGCGCGGATGCCGATGCGCGGCCCGCAGGCGACCGGACGCCCGCCGTGCCGTGGCCGGCCCGCGAGCACGCCGAGCAGGCCGCGATCGAGCGCAAGGCCCCCGTGGGCGAGCCCGAGCCCCAGCGCGCGCGCGAGGGAGCCGGGACCGCTCGCCAGCCGGTGCTCGGGCACTTCTCCCCGGCGCGCCCGCATGGCGGCGAGCCCCTCGAGCGGCTCGAGCGCACGGATCAGCACCGCCGCGGCACGCCCCTCGCGCTCGCACACGAGGTTGAGGCAGTGGTGCACACCGTAGCTGAGGTACACGTAGGTGACGCCCGCGGGCCCGAACATCACGCGGGACCTCGGCGTCGGGCCGCGGAAGGCGTGGCTCGCGGGGTCCGACTCGCCGCGGTAGGCCTCGGTCTCGACGATCCGCCCGGCGATGCGGCCGGCACGCGGATCGTCGTGCACGAGCACGCGGCCCAGCAGCGCGCGCGCCACGACGTCGGCCCGGCGCGCGAAGAACGCCCGCCCCAGCCGCGGCGCCCGCCCCGCCCCCGGCATCGCCCGCCGCGTCAGTGCGCCGCGGGGGCGCCGACGCCGAGGCGCGACAGCGGCTCCATCATGAGCGCCTGGATCTCGGCGAGACGCTCCGGCGTGCGCGCCTCGAAGCGCACGACCACGGCGGGCTGCGTGTTGGAGGCGCGCACGAGGCCCCAGCCGTCCCCGAACTGGACGCGGGCGCCGTCGATGTCGATCACCTGGTACTTGCCGCCGAACTCGCGCTTGAGCGCCTCGGGCACCTCGAACTTGCGGTCCTCCGGGCACTCGAGCCGCATCTCGGGCGTGGCGTGGTACTGCGGCAGGCTCTCGACCAGCTGGTCGAGCGTGCGGCCGCTCATGGCCACGGTGCGCAGCAGGC
>CAZMQP010000309.1:0-3610 GCA_964568385.1 uncultured bacterium | reverse complement strand
CCGCGCGGCGCGCGGGCGCGCGCCTGCGCGCCTGCGTGTGGCCCGAGGCGCTGCTCGCGGCGCTGGCGCGGCTGCGCGAGGGCGGTGCGCGCGCGCTGCTCGTCGGCGGCAGCGTGCGCGACGCCCTGCTCGGGCGCGAGGGGGACGCCATCCTCGACGTGGCGACCTCGCTCCGCCCCGACCAGGTGCGGGCGCGTTTCGAGCACGTGGAGCCGATCGGGGAGGCGCACGGCACCGTGCTGGTGCGCGCCGCCGGGGTGAGCCTCGAGTGCACGACGTTCCGGCGCGAGGGCGACTACGGCGATGCGCGGCATCCCGACGCGGTGTGGTTCACCGACGACCCCATCGAGGACCTCGGCCGAAGGGACCTCACCCTCAACGCCATGGCGTTCGATCCCGCCTCGGGGGAGTTCCTCGACCCGCACGGCGGCGCGCTCGACCTCGAGCGCCGGCGGCTGCGCGCGGTGGGGGACGCCACGGAGCGATTCCACGAGGATGCCCTGCGGCCGCTGCGCGTGGCCCGCTTCGCCGCGGTGCTCGGATTCGAGGTCGAGGGTGACACGCGCCGCGCGCTGGGCTCGGCGCTCGACCGCGCCCGCCGCATCGCCCCCGAGCGCGTGCGCACCGAACTCGAGCGGCTGATGACCGCCCCCGCGCCGAGCGTGGGGTTCGAACTCCTGCGCGAGGCGGGGCTGCTCGCGCTGTGGCTGCCCGAGATCGCCGCCTGCCGCGGCGTGCCGCAGAACCGGTTCCATGCGCATGACGTGTACTTCCACCTCCTCCACAGTACGGATGCGGCGCGCCCGGACGACCCGGTCGTCCGCTGGGCGGTGCTGCTGCATGATATCGGCAAACCCGCCACGCGCGCGGAACGCCCCGACGGCGAGGGCACGTTCCACAACCACGAGATCGTGGGCGCGGAGATCGCCGACGCGCTGCTGCGGCGGCTGCGCTTCAGCCACGACTTCCGCGAGCGGGTGGTGCACCTGGTGCGTCACCACATGTTCGACTACCGCCCGGGCTGGAGCGATGCCGCGCTGCGCCGATGGCTGCGCCGCGTCGGGGTGGAGCATGTGGCGCCGCTGTTCGACGTCCGGATCGCCGACAGCCTCGGCAACGGGCGGCGCGGCTTCCCGCTCTACCTCGACGCGATGGCCGCGCGCGTGGACGCGATGCTGGCCCGCGACGAGGCGCTCGACGTGCGCGACCTCGCGGTGGACGGCCACGACGTGCGCCGCGAGCTGGGCCTGGCGCCCGGCCCGCGCGTCGGGGCCGCGCTGGAGGCGCTGCTCGAGGCCGTGCTCGAGGATCCGGCGCTCAACACGCGCGAGGCGCTGCTCGAACGGCTGCGCGCGATGCGGGATTCCCGCGAGGGCGTGGCTTGACCCTGTCGAGAAGCGGCCCGTATCCTGCATCGGTTCCGACTCCTCCATCCCCTTCTCCCACCCCGAATGAGCGTCGACGACACCATCCTCGAGGTCCAGAAGCCCGTCCGGCGCGAGCTCGAGAAGGTCCAGGATCGCCTTCGCGGCCTGTTCCGCACGCCGATCCCGATCCTCAACGAGGTCGGGGGGCATGTGCTCGCCACCCGCGGCAAGAAGTTCCGACCGACCCTGCTGCTGCTGACGGCGAGGCTGCGCGGGGCGCTGGCCGACGACGCGATCGTGTGCGCGACCGTGGTCGAGCTCGTGCATGCCGCGGCGCTCATCCACGACGACTCGGTGGACCGCAGCACGCTGCGCCGGGGGATGCCGACCGTCAACGGGCTGTGGACCGACGAGATGGCGATCATCATGGGCGACTACATGTACGCCCAGGCGATGTCGCTGCTGGTGGAGCACAAGTTGAATGCCGCGATGGGCATCCTCGCGCAGGCGGTCACCGACATGTCGTGCGGCCAGGCGCTCGAGTTCCAGCACGCCTACGACCTCGACGTCACCGAGGAGCAGTACGAGCAGCTCATCCAGGGCAAGACCGGCTCGCTCATCGGCGCGGCGACCGAGATCGGTGCCGGCCTGAACGGCGGCGCGCGTGACGCGGCGCACCGCCGCCGGTTCCGCCGCTTCGGCGACACGATCGGGCTGGCGTTCCAGATCGTCGACGACCTGCTCGACTATCTCGGCGACCCCGCCGTCACCGGCAAGCCGGTGGGGCACGACCTCATCGAGGGCAAGGTGACGCTGCCGCTCATCGCCGCGCTGCGCCTCGCGCGCGACGCCGACCGCCGCACGCTGCGCCGGCTCGCCGCGCGCCGCCGCTTCACGCCGGCGCAGTGGGACGCGCTGCGCGAGGCCATCGAGCGCGCCGGCGGCTTCGACTACGCACGGCGGCGGGCGCGCTCGCTCGCCGACGAGGCCCACGACCTGCTCGCCGGCGAGCCGCGCGGCGCCGCAAAGCGCGCCCTGTCGGTGGCGATCGGCTACGCCGTCGATCGCGACCATTGAGCCGGCGCGAGCGACTGCGATGACCGTGACCCCGCGCCCCGTGCGCACGATGCCCTCGCGCGAGCTGCTGCAGCTCGACGCCGAGGCGGCGCGTTCCAAGAAGGCAGAGGACCTGGTCGCGCTCGACCTCGCCTCGGTGCAGGGCGTCGCCGACTACTTCCTGATCTGCTCCGGGCAGAGCGAGCCGCAGGTCAAGGCGATCGCCGATGCGGTCGAGGAGCGGCTGCGCGAGGCGGGCGCGCGCGTGTGGCACATCGAGGGCCGCGAAGGGCGGCGCTGGGTGCTGCTCGACTACGTGGATGTGGTGGTGCACGTGTTCCACGTGCAGACGCGCGAGTACTACCTGCTCGAGCGCCTGTGGGGGGATGCGAGGAGCGTGGACCTTGGTGTGGACTGAACTGCGCCGCGGGCTCGAGCACGCCCTGCGCGCCGCCTCGGCCTGGGACGACGCCGCGGCCGGCGCGCTCGAACTGGCGATCCCCCGCGAGGCCGCGCACGGCGACTGGACGTGCAACATCGCGATGGTGCTGGCCAAGCGGCTGGGCCGTCCGCCGCGCGCGCTCGCCGAGGCGGTTGCGGCCGCCTTTCCCACCGACGGCGTCATCGACCGCGTCGAGGTGGCGGGGCCGGGGTTCCTGAACTTCCGCTATTCCGACGCCTTCGTCGCCGCGATGCCCGAGCGCATCCTCGCCGCGGGAGAGGGCTTCGGGCACTCGGCGCTGGGCGGCGGGGAGCGCGTGCTCGTGGAGTACGTGAGCGCCAATCCCACCGGGCCGATGAACGTGGTGAGCGCGCGAGCCGCCGCCGTCGGCTCGTCGCTGGTGCGCGTGCTGCGCGCCGCGGGCTTCGAGGCGGAGGGCGAGTTCTACGTCAACGACGCCGGCAACCAGGTCGGACTGCTGGGCGCGTCGGTGGCGGCCCGCTTCGCCGAGCGCGTGGGCGCCGACCGCCCGTTCCCGGAGGACGGCTATCACGGCACCTACCTGACGGACCTGGCGGCGGCGCTGCCCGAGGCCGAGGCCCGTGCGGCGCTCGGCCGCCCGGACGGGGACGCGTGGTTCCGCGACCAGGCGCTCGCCCGCATGCTCGCCTGGCAGCAACGCGACCTCGAGGCCTATGGCGTCACCTTCGCGCGCTGGTTCCGCGAATCCGAACTGCACAAGGCG
>CAZMQP010000308.1:0-3631 GCA_964568385.1 uncultured bacterium | reverse complement strand
GGAGATGGTCCGGCAGGACGTCGAGGCGCGCTGCGAACCGCTCGCGACCTACAAGCGGGTCAAGCGCGTGATCGTGCGCCGCAGCGAGTTCCCCAAGACCACGACGGGCAAGATCAAGCGCATGGGCCTGACCGGCGAGGCCGCGGCCGCGCGCGCGACCGGCGCCGCCTAGGGCGCGGGCTTCGCCTTCGCGAACCACACGACGCCGTGCTGGGCGTCGAACTCGAAGGTGTGCACGGACGGCGTCGGCCCGCCCACCAGGTGGCCGCCCGACCACGTCCGTTCGCCGACGACGCCCTTCGCGTGCCACACGAGCCGGAACGCGCCCTCACGCTGCTGGCGGAACGTGAGCGAGGCGCGTTCGCCGTCGGCCAGCGCCTCGCGCACCAGCGTCTCGCCCCCGATGGTGAGCCGGATGCGGTCGAGATCGCGGCCGCTGCGGTTGACCAGCACGGCCTCGTTGCCGGCCGGCCGGCCGAAGTCCCAGTTCTTCGTGTAGCCCCAGTAGAGCGCGGCCCCGAGGATCGCGAGGAGGAGCAGTCGCTTCATGGTTCCCTCCGAAGGTGGTGCGTCCGCAGCCTGCCGACCGAGCGCGCATAGTGCCACGCGCGCGAGGACGCGTCACTCGGCCGCGGGGCCCTCGCCGCGCGCCCCGGGCGCCTCGGAGCCGGGCCGCGGCGGCGGTCCGGTCTCGGCCGTGCCCCGGAAGGCGCGATAGAAGGTCACGGCCGCGACGAGGTAGAGGGCCGCCGTGAAGTAGAACGGCACCGCATAGCCGAAGCGCTCGATGATGGTGCCGGCGAGCGTGGCGCTCACCGCCCAGCCGACGTTCCACACGAGGTTGTTGAGGCTCGTGCTGCGTGCGCGCAGTTCGGCCGGGAGGCGCTCCATCACGAAGGTCTGGATCAGCGGCGTCGCGGCCTGCATCAGCGTCGCCCGCATCCAGAACGCGAGCACGGCGAGCGAGAAGTGCGACTCGGCGCCGAGCGTCACGAGGAAGGGGAGCGACAGCAGCTGGCTCGCCACCGCCGTCCGCAGCATGCCGAACCGGCGCGCCAGGGCCGGCCCCGCCAGCGAGGCGACGGCGGTGACGACCTGCGCGACCGCGAAGATGGCGCCGATGCGGGCGCTGCTGCAGTCGAAGCGGTCCTTGAAGTAGAGGTTCATGAACGGGATGACCAGTCCCGCGCCCATGCCGATGAGCAGGGCGTTGAGCGCGAGCGGCGCCAGCGAGCGCACGGCCTCGCGCGGCAGGCGCACGGCGTGCACGAGCGTGGGCGATTCCTGCAGGCCGCGCAGCCGCCACAGCGGCAGGATCGCGGCGATGGCGAACAGCGCCCCGACCCACAGCGCGATGCGGTAGGCCGCGAACAGGCCCCATCCCGGGGCCACGGCGTGCAGCAGGTCGGGGATGGCGCCGCCGACGACGCTGCCCACCACGCCGGCGAGCAGGGCCGCGGCGAAGAAGCTGCTGAACAGGTGCGTGCGCTCGCGCGGGGTGGAGTGCTCGGTGAGGAAGGGCGCCGCGGCGATCTGGAACAGCGACTGGCCGGCGCCGACGACGAAGCTGGTGCCCAGCACGAGGCCGGGCTCGACCGTCGAGGCCCGCAGACCGTAGCCGACCGCCTCGAGCACCACGCCCAGCATGAGCGTGCGCCGGCGCCCCCAGCGCTCCGCGAGCAGCCCGGCCGGGAGCGCTGCGAGCGCCAGGCCGAGGCCGTTGAGCGCGATCGCGCGCCCCACGAACCCGGCATTGAACCCGCTCTCCACCAGGTAGAGATTGAACACCACCGAGAACACGCCGTGCCCGGTCCACAGCAGGAACTCGCTGGCCAGGTAGAGGCGGGCCGGACGCGAGAAGGCCCGCGCGGCCTCGAGGAAGTCGTCGATGGCGTGACGGATCGGGGTCACGGGAAGGCGGCGCCTCGCTCCGCAATGGAAGAACGGCGGCCCCCGAGGGGACCGCCGTCCGCATCTCCCGCCCGTCCGGGCGCGGTCAGGTGACGCGGTCGTAGTCGGTGGACAGGTCCACGGTGTGCGGGCTCGCGCCACGCGGCCGGACCGGCGGATCGTAGACCGCGGGCGTCATGGCGATCAGGACGCGCGCGGCGGCCGTTCCGTGATTCTCGAGCGCATGCGGCACCCGGCCGTCGAAGTGGCAGGAGTCACCGGCATCGAGCGTCATCGTGTGCTCGCCGCAGAGGAGCGTCACCTGTCCCTCGAGACAGAGGACGATCTCCTCGCCGTGATGATAGTGGCGCTTGTCGCCGGCGGCGACCCCGGCGGGCAGGTCGGCCTGGATGAGTTCGAGGTGGCGGCGCGGCTGGGCCGAGAGCACCTCGATCTGGGAGCTGTCCCCGCCGATCTGGAGCCGCGGCCGGTCCGCTGCGCGCACGAGGTGCGGCGCGAGGTCCTCCTCGACGACCAGGTGGGCCACCGAGGTCTCCAGCGAACGGGCGAGGTCCTGCAGCGTCGCGAGGGAGGGGGAGGTGCGGCTGTTCTCGACCTGGCTGATGAAACCCTTCGACAGGCCCGTCAGCTCGGCCAGCTGCTGGACCGTCAGCCCCCGGCGGAGCCTCAGGTCGCGGATCTTCCTACCCAGTTGCATGGGGGGCCCCTTCACGAGAGACAGAGCGGGGTGCGGACGTCCGAGGATGGTAGGCCCCACGTTCAGTACTCGTCAACGACCTGATGGGGATTCAGGATGACTGAACGGGCCGGGCTCAGGCCGGGGCAGCCCCTGGGGCCGGGGTGCCGGGGGCGGGGCTCCCCCCGAGTCGGCCGCTCAGCACCTGCAGCTGGTGCAGCCGCCAGTAGAGGCCCTGCCGCGCGATCAGCTCCGCATGGGGGCCCGATTCCCGGATGCGCCCGTGGTGCATGACGAGGATGCGGTCCACGTCCTGGATGGTGCTCAGGCGATGGGCGATCACGAGGCTGGTGCGGTCCCGCATGAGCCGGTGCAGCGCCTCCTGGATGAGCTTCTCGGTGTGCGTGTCCACGCTCGAGGTGGCCTCGTCGAGCACCAGCAGGTCGGGGTCGCGCGCGAGCGCCCGCGCGAAGGAGAGCAACTGCTTCTCGCCGGCCGAGAACGCGGCGCCGTTCTCCAGCACCGGAGCCTCGAGCCCGCCCGGCAGGCGCGAGACGAACGCGTCGGCGCGCACTTCACGCACGGCCGACTCGATCCGCTCCGGCGCCACCTGCGGGTCGTCGAGTCCGACGTTGGCCGCGACCGTGCCCGAGAACAGGAACACGTCCTGCAGCACGAGTCCGACGCGTCGGCGCAGCGCTTCGATGTCCCAGTCCGCCAGCGGCCGTCCGTCCACGCGGATGACGCCGCGCTGCGGTTCGTAGAAGCGGAGCAGCAGGCTCATGAGCGTGGTCTTGCCCGAGCCGGTGGCGCCCACCAGCGCCACCTTCTCGCCCGGTTCGACCACGAACGACACGTCCTCCACCACCCAGTGCGGCTCCTGGTAGGCGAACCAGACCCCCTCGAACTCCACGCGCATGCCGCCTGCGGCGGCGCCGCGCTCGGGCGGCCGGCGCGTGAAGTCGGGGCTCGCCGGGTCGGCCGGGGTGTCGAGCAGCGCGAACAGGCGCTCTGCCGCCGCCATCGCCTGCTGCAGGATGCCGT
>CAZMQP010000307.1:0-3645 GCA_964568385.1 uncultured bacterium | reverse complement strand
AACCCCGGGAACAACGAGAAGCCCTTCATGAAGGAGGTGCCGAAGGACCCGTGGAACAACGACTACGTGTACCTCTCGCCGGGCATCAAGAACTCCGACGGCTTCGACCTCTACTCGAAGGGCGCGGACGGGGTCGAGGGCGGCGCGGGCGACGGTGAGGACGTGGGGAACTGGTGACCCGCGGATGACGCGGACACGCGCCAGAGGTTCGGCGCGCACGAGCGAGCGCGGACTCACCATCGTCGAGATCATCCTGGTGATGGTCATCATGGTTCTCGCCGTCTCGCTCGTCGGCCCCGCGGTCAACAACGTGACCCGCGCCGAGCTCAAGGCCGCGGCCGGCAAGCTCGCCGGCGCCATCCGCTACACCTACGCGCGGGCTGCCTTCGAGCACACCTGCTACCGCATGGTGTTCCACTTCTCCGGCAACCCCGAGGAGCCCGACACCCCGTGGGCCGAATGGGTGGCCGCCAACGCGGAGGGCCGCGCCGCAGGTCTGCCGCGCGGGCGCTACCTCCAGTGGCGCACCGAGATCTCCGGGCCGGGCACGCGTCTCAGTGCGGTGTCCGTGGCCAGCCGCGAGCAGAACCTGCCGCCCCGGGTGGACGACGTGACGGTGGCGGCGCAGGCGCAGGGCCTGCGCGATGGGGAGATCGGTCCGCGCAGCGAGGCGGTGACCCAGACGCTCGAGGGCGGCCAGAAGGTCGAGTACTCGGTGAATCTGTCGTCGAACAAGGCGCTGCGCGAACTGCCGAGCTGGGCCCGCGGATTGCGCACGCTGCAGTGGCGCGCCAGCGATCCCAACGGCGATCCGCTCCGGTTCCAGGTGCAGGTGCGCGACGAGGCCTCGCGCGGGGAGTGGATCACCGTGGGCAAGGACCTCGTGGCGACGCTGCACTCCTGGGACACGCGCACGCTGCCTGACGGGCGCTACCGCGTGCGGGTGCTCGCCGACGACGCCAAGGGCAACGCCCTGGGCGAGTCGCTGCGGGCCGAGGGCATGAGCGAGGCGTTCGAGGTGGACAGCACGCCGCGCGCGGTGACGCGGCTCGAGGCGGCCGGCGTCGCCGGCGGCCTGCGCGTGACCGTCGAGGCCGAGGACGCCCGCAGTCCGCTGTGGCAGCTCGCGGTGTCGGTGGACGACGGGGAATGGCGCTCGCTCGCGCCGCCGGGCGGGACGCTCGACGACACGACCGTGCGGCTCACGTTCACCCTGCCCGACCTGTCGCCGGGGGAGCACCTCGTGAGCGTGCGTGCCGTGGACATGGCCGGCAATCCCGCGACGCGCGCGGTGCGCGCCACGGTGCCGCGCTAGCGGCGAGCCCGCGTGCCCGCGTCGCTCGAGCGCATCGAGGGGGGCGCCGGGCGGCCGCCGCGCGGCGCGCCGTGGGAGCTGGCGGCCATCGCGCTGGGGCTGGTGGCCACCCTGGCGTGGGCGGCGCGGCTGCCGTCGTGGCGCGTCGAGCTGGGCGCCTTCCAGGGCCTGATGGTGGTGGCGTTCGCGTTCCAGGGCCTCGCGCTGCTGCGCCTGCGCCGCGACCGCAACCTGCCGCACGCCGCCGCGCTCGTGCTGGTGGTGGCGTTCGCCCTGCGCGCCGCGGTCTTCCCGGTCGAGCCGGCGCTCTCCGACGACGTGTACCGCTACCTGTGGGAGGGGCGCGTGGTCGCGGCCGGCGCCGACCCGTACCGGCACGCGCCTGATGCTCCCGAACTCGCGCACCTGCGCGACGACGTCGTCCACCCGCGCGTCAACCATCCCCACCTGGCCACCATCTACCCGCCGCTGGCGATGGCGCAGTTCGCCCTGACGGCGCAGGTGGCGCCGGGGCTCGCGGGCTGGAAGGCGTGGGTGGTGGTGAACGACCTCGCGCTGTGCGCGGTGCTGGTGTGGTGGTGCATGAGGCGAGGGCTCGGACCGCTGCCCGCGCTGGCCTATGCCTGGAATCCGCTGATCGTGGCCGAGTACGCCGGGCAGGCGCACCACGATCCGACCGCGCTGCTGTGGCTGGTGGTGGCGGTGGCCGTCGCCGACCGCCGGCCGATGCTGTCGGCGGCGGCGCTCTCGGCCGCGGTCCTGGTCAAGCTGGTGCCCCTGCTGGCGCTGCCGTTCCTGTGGCGCGACTGGCCGGGGCGCGCGCGCGCACTGGCGGCCGGCTTGATCGCCCCGGGCCTCGCGGGCTTGCTGTGGCTCACGCGCGGCGCCGACTCGGGGCTCGCCGCCTATGCGCGCACGTGGCGCCACAACGACGCGCTCTTCACGCCGCTCGAGGCCATGCTCGGCGATCCGGTGGCCCGCGGCGTCGCGGCGGCCGCGGTGGCGGGCGTGCTGGCGTGGTGCCTGTGGCGCCGCGAGAGCACCACCGCGAGTGTGCGGCTCGGCCTGCGCGCCCTGCTGCTGCTGGGGCCGGTGATCCATCCGTGGTATCTCGGCTTCGCACTCGTCTGGGAGCCCTTGCGGCTCTCGTGGCCGTGGTGGCTGCTGTCGGCGACCGTGCTGCTCGGCTACGGTGTGTTCCGGGCGCCGGCCGAGGGCGGCGCCTTCCACCTGTCCGCGGGCTGGCGCGCGCTCGAGTTCGGCCTGCCCCTCATGCTCGCCGGAGTGCTGTGGGCGCTGCGGCGCCGGAGGCCGACATGATCCGCCGATGGCTCGGTCCCGTGCGTGCGGAGGTGCGCGGTGAGCGCGCGCTCGCCGACATCCACGCGGTGACGCGATTCCACCGCATCCAGAGCACGCCCGGCTACGTGGAGGCGGCCGACTGGCTGCGCGGCGAGCTCGACCGCTCGCGCCTCGCGCACGAGACGGTCGAGGCGGTGGGGGACGGCCGCACGCGCTATCTCGGCATGGTGAGCCCCGAGGGCTGGGCGTGCCGCTCGGCGGTGGCGACCCTGCTCGACGGCCGCGCGCGCCTGCCGCTCGCCGACTTCGAGGCGGAGCCGCTCTCGCTCGTGCAGCGCAGCGCGCCCGGCGCGGGCTGCTTCCCGGTCGTGGCCCTCGAGGACGGCACCGAGGCCGAGCATTACCGGGGTTTCGATGTGCGCGGTCGCGTCGTGCTCACGAGTGGCGCGGCGCACCGCGTGCACACGCTGGCGGTGATCGAACGCGGCGCCGCGGGGCTGATCTGCGACGGCCGCCGGCTGTTCCCGCCGGTGCGCGAGGCGGACACGGATGCCGAGGCGCTGCCCTACACGTCGTTCTGGTGGGCGGGCGACGAACCGCGCGGCTGGGGCGTCGTGATTGCGCCCGCGCGGGGCGCGGCGCTGCGCGAGCGGTTGCGCTCGGGTGCGGCGCTCGAACTCGAGGTGGCCATCGACACGCGCCGCTTCGAGGCGCGGGTGCCGCTCGTCACCGCGACGCTCCCCGGGGAACGGCCGGGCGAGGTGCTGGTCACCTCGCACCTCTGCCACCCGAGGCCGGGGGCCAACGACAACGGCTCCGGCGTCGCCGCCACGCTCGAGACCGCCCGCGCACTGCGCGCCCTCGACGCCAGCGGAACGCTGCCGCGCGACCGCCGCACGGTGCGATTCCTGTGGATGCCCGAGTTCACGGGCACGCACGCATGGATGGCGCTGCAGCCCGGCGCCGTGCGCGCCACGGTGGCGGCCCTCAATCTCGACATGGTGGGCGAACGGCAGGACGACTGCGGC
>CAZMQP010000306.1:0-3650 GCA_964568385.1 uncultured bacterium | reverse complement strand
GGTGCCCTACGTGGACATGCCGCTGCAGCACATCGCGCAGGACATGCTGCGCACGATGGCCCGCGCCATGACCGAGTCCGGCACGCGCGACCTGGTGCGCCGGATCAAGGCCGGCATCCCCCGCGTGGCGTTCCGGACCAACTTCATCGTAGGGTTCCCGGGAGAGACCGAGCAGCACTTCGAGACGCTGGCGCGGTTCATCGAGGAGGAGCCCTTCGATCACGTGGTCGTCTTCGGCTACGAACGCGAGCCGGAGACCCCGAGCCACGCCATGACGCCGCGCGTCCCGATCCAGGCGCGGCGCTCGCGGCGCGCGCGCCTGCTGGCGCTGCAGCAGCGGCTGTCGCGCGAACGGCTGGCGGCACGGATCGGCGAGACGATGGACGTGATGATCGACGCGCCGGCGGGCCGCGGGCAGTGGGCCGCGCGGCACGCCGGACAGGCGTTCGAGGTGGATGGCGGCGTGGTGGTGGAGGGGGACGGCCTCGAGCCCGGCCGGATCGTGCGGGTGCGGGTGACCGGCGCCGCAGCCTACGACCTGTTCGCACGGGTGGAACGCCCGAGCGAGCAGGGGCTCCACGTACTGGGATAGCAGCCGGCCGCTGGAGCCGGACCTTTCGACGACAGAGGAGAGACGGATGCGGACGAGGATGTGGACCGCGGTGCTGTTCGTGGCGGCAGTCGCCATCGGGGCGGCACGCGCGGAGGCCAAGGAGTTCCGCTACGCCAGCGGCCCCAAGGCCCCCGACGACACGGTGCTCACGGTGGCGGACCCGTACCTGGATCCGATCGTGCGCTCGCGCGGACCGCGCGTGCCCTACACGAATCTCCAGATCATCGAGTTCGTGGCCGACCGCGCCGCCGAGGAGGCGATGACGCGTTCGCCGCTCGACACCGGCATGCACGTGACCGTGGCCCCGGCGCGCGAGCACCCCATGAACTTCGTGCTCGAGCAGTCGCTCATCCGGTCGCTGACGCGCCGGGGGATCGAGGTCACCGTGCGGCGATCGCCGATCCCCGACGACAGCCTGCGCACGCTGTCGCAGCCCGCGCCCGACCCGGTGCTCGAGTACACGCTCGGCTCGGCCAAGGTCACCTACCTGCGCCTGGTCGGCTACCTGCCCGGGCGCGTGCGCATCGAGCGCCAGGCGCTCATGCAGGGCGGGCTCGCCCTGCGCGACCCCACCACCTCGCGCGTCCTGTGGACGCAGAACCTGGGGCAGAACCTGATCGACCGATTCAGCCGCGGCGAGGTGTCCCTCGTCGAGGACGGCCGCTTCCCCGAACTGCAGTCCCCGGTGCCCGGCCGCAACGTGGACAAGGTGATCGAGCCGATCGTCGTCGTCGCCGTGGTCGGCGGCCTGGTGGCGCTGTTCTTCCAGAACCGCCCCTGAACACCCTGCGCCCGCTCCCCGGGAAGGAGACTCACGTGACCCGACGCCTCCAGCGCGCCTGCCTCATGCTCGCGCTGGGCGCCACGCTCGCCGGCTGTTCGGCGGGCGTCCTGCCCCAGATCCACAGCGACACCGGCACGATGCCGGTCGCACGCCGCCTCTACGAGCGCGGCGACCTGCTCAACCTGGTGTCGCTGCTCACGACCTACACGACGCAGCAGTCGGGTGCGGCCGACATCGACCAGGCCATCGAACTGCTCGGGCGCGCGCGCCTGCGCCAGCGCGAGTACGCGCTCGCGCAGGCCGACTTCACGCGCATCTTGCGCGACTTCCCCGAGAGCGACTCGGCGGCCTCGGCGGCGTTCCTGCTGGGCGAGGCGCTGCTCGGTCAGTCGCGTCCCGCCGATTTCGACCAGGAGTTCACGCTCAAGGCGCTGCAGCAGTTCATGGACTACCGGCGCAGTCACCCCGACCACTGGCGCGCCGGCGAGGCCGTGACGCGGATCGGCGAGTGCCGCACGCGTCTGGCCACCAAGCTGGTGCGCACGGGCGACCTCTACGTGAGCCTGGGGCAGTGGGAGCCGGCGCGCGTCTACTACCGCAACGCGCTGAGCGAGTACGGCGAGTCGCCGGTGGCGGGCGACGCGCTGATCGGGCTCGCCATCGTGGATGCCCGGCTCGGCGAGCGGCCCAAGGCACTCGAGGCGCTGCGCGAGATCGAACGCGAGCACCCCGGCACGCCGCTCGCCGAGAAGGCGGCCAGGACGAGGCAGACGATCGAGAAGTGGAAGGACGAGGTGGCCAAGCCGCGCGACATGCGTGAGCCCAACGAGCCGCCGCCCCCGGGCGTGCCCGGCCCCGGCGGCACCGCGCCGTGACGAAGGGCGCCGCCGCGGCCCGCGGGCGCCGCATCGGCGTCCTGGGGGGCAGCTTCGACCCGCCGCACCTGGGGCACCTGGCGCTCGCCGAGTGGGCACGCGTGCAACTGGGGCTGGAGAAGGTGCTGTTCGTGCCCGCGGGGGACCCGCCGCACAAGTCGCGCGCCTCGCTCACGCCCGCGCGCCAGCGGCTCGCCATGACCCGGCTCGCCGTGCGTGGCAACGAGGCGTTCGAGGTGCGCGACCTCGAGGTGCGCCGCAAGGGCGTCTCGTACACGGTGGACACGGTGCGGGCGCTCGCCGCCGAGGCCGGGCGCGCGAAGCTCGTGCTGCTGATGGGCGCCGACATGTTCGCCACGTTCGGCACTTGGCGCTCGCCTGAGGAGATCCTCACCCACGCCCGTCTCGCCGTGGCCCATCGCCCGGGAGCCCGGCGGACGCGCGCGGGCCGCTTCGCGCACGTGGGCCACGGCGTCACGTTCCTCGACAATCCCGGGCTCGAGGTGAGCTCGACCGCGCTTCGCGCACGCGCGCGCGCCGGGTTGTCGCTGCGCTACCTGGTGCCGGACGCCGTGGCGCGGCATCTCGAGAAGCATGCGCTCTATCGGAGACGCTCATGAGCTACCGCCCTTCGGAGTTCTGGGAGCAGCGGCTCTCGGAGCAGTTCGACCTGCGCGGCACCGGCGAGACCACGATGGGCGTGGCCTACAATCGCGCCTGCTACCAACTGCGCCGTGAGGTGCTCGACGCCGCGCTCGCGGCGGCGGGCGTGGATCCGCGCGGCAGGCGCGTGCTCGACGTGGGCTGCGGCACCGGGTTCTGGACCGACTACTACCTGCAGCGGGGCGCCGACTACACCGGCGTGGACATCGCACCCAGCAGCGTCAAGCGGCTGGCCGAGCGCTACCCGAACGCGCGATTCGTGCACGCGGACATGAGCGAGGCCGAGGTCGCGGGCGCGTTCGATGTGGTCAACGTGTTCGACGTGCTCTACCACATCACCGACGACGCCCGGTTCGAGGCGGCGCTCACGCGCTGCGCGCGCGCGGTGGCGCCGGGCGGCCTGCTGCTCGTGACCGATCTGTTCGAGGACCTGCCGGGGCTGGCCGAGCACAATCGCATGCGTTCGCTTGGGCGCTATCGCGCGGTGCTCGATGCCTCGGGCATGACGTTCTCCTGCGCGCCGCTTCGGCCCACGCACGTGCTGCTCAACTCCGACCTGGGGCTCCTGCGGTTCCTGAACCGCGCGCCCGGCCTGTTGCTGGCGCTCGACCGCTGGCTGCTGTCGCTGGGCGCCGGCCACGACGCGCGCCACAACAAGCTGCTCGTGGCGGCGCGGGAGGATTGAGGGAACCCGGTCGCGCGCATCGCGCTACGG
>CAZMQP010000305.1:0-3655 GCA_964568385.1 uncultured bacterium | reverse complement strand
CCGTTGAGCGCGATCATCGCGATGAGCACGAGGATCTTGGGGCGGGCGTAGGCGAGCAGGCCCGCGAACAGCGCCACGAACCACCACACGCTGCCGGTCAGGAAGAACAGCGCCACGTTGAAGATCGGCGACAAGCCGAGCAGCAGCTGGCCCGCCGGCATGCCCGCCCAGAAGTACATGGCGATGAGCATGGCGGGGAACGACGACGCGGTGCCGAGGTCGGGCTCCTTGGCCACGAGGATGAAGGGAACGAGCGTCAGCAGCAGCGGCGGCAGCCACCAGCGCATGCGCGTCAGGTCGAGCTTGGCATGGTCGAAGAAGCGCGCGAGCACGAAACAGGTGGCGATCTTGGCGATCTCCGAGGGCTGGAACTGGAGCGGACCGACCTCGATCCACCGCTTGGCGCCCATGCGCTCGACGCCGATCAGGAACACGAGCACCAGCAGCACGAGCGAGACGCCGTAGAGCGGCCAGGCGAGCGAGTCGTAGACGCGGTAGTGGATGCTGGCGGCCACCGCAGCCGCGCCGACGGCGAGCACGAACCACATGAGCTGCTTGATCCACAGCCCCTCGTGCGCCCCGGGGATCGAGGTGGCGCTGTACACGGTGAGCAGCCCGATCGCGACCAGCCCGAAGGTGGCGAGCGCGAGCGGCCAGTCGATGGTGAGGGGCCGGCCCCGCATCGTGCTCATGAACGGCCCCGCTCAGTCACCGATCACCCCGAGCGAATCCGCCGGATTCGGCACCGGCCGCGCCGGACGCGGCGGCGCGACGCGCGTGCTGTCGCCGAGCAGCACGCGCCGCAGCACGAATCCGGCCACCGGCGCCGCGACGCTGCCGCCATGGCCGCTGTTCTCGGCGACCACCGCGAGCGCCAGGCGCGGCGCATCGGCCGGCGCGTAGGCCACGAACAGGGCGTGATCGTCGCCGTGCGGGTTCTGCGCCGTGCCGGTCTTGCCCGCGACCGCCACGCCCTCGACGCGCGCCGCCCGCGCCGTGCCGGCCTCGACCACCAGCCGCATCGCGTCGTGGACCACGTCCCAGTCCTCGCGGGTGGTCTGGATGCCCGACTCGACCGGCTTCTCGATCCGGAAGCCGGGCACACCGGCCACCTCGCGCACCACGTGCGGGCGCACCGGCGTGCCGCCGTTGGCGATGATCGCCGTCATGGTCGCGAGCTGGAGCGGCGACGTCAGCAGCTCGCCCTGGCCGATGCTGAGGTTGAGCAGCACGCCGCGGGGCCAGCCGCCGCGCTTGAAGCGCTTGTCGTACCAAGCCTCGTCGGGCACCAGTCCGCGCGTCTCGGCGGGCAGGTCGATGCCGGTCTTCTCGCCCAGCCCGAGCGCCCGGGCCGTGGTCTCGATGCGCCCCAGGCCGAGCTTGAGGCCGAGCTGGTAGTAGTACACGTCGCAGGAGTGCTGCAGCGCGCCCTCGGTGTCGAGGCTGCCGTGGCCGCGGCGCAGCCAGCATCCGAACCGGCGGCCGCCGAAGAAGTAGCCGCCCGTGCACGGCACCGGGAACCGCGTCGTCTTCTGGATGAGATCGTCCCGCAGCCCCGCCATCATCGTCACCATCTTGAAGGTGGAGCCGGGCGGGTAGGCGCTCTGGATGGCCCGATTGAGCAGCGGGTAGGCGCCGTCGCGGTTGATCTCGCGCCAGCGCGCGCTGGAGATGCCGACAGCGAACTCGTTGGGGTCGAAGGCGGGCCGGCTCACCATGGCGAGCACGCCGCCGTCGCGCGGATCGATCACCACGGCGGCGCCGCGGTCGATGCCCGACATCGCCTCCTCGAGCGCGCGCTGGATGTCGAGGTCGAGCGTCAGCGTGATCCCGTGCCCGGGCACCGGGAGCCGCGGCGGGCCCTCCGACAACGTGGCGACGCGCTTGCCCATGGCGTTCACGACCACGAACTCGGCGCCATCCACGCCGCGCAGCACGCTCTCGTACTGGCGCTCGAGGCCGGTCTTGCCGATGAGATCGCCGCTGCGGTAGCCGCGACCGGGGCGGTCGGCGAGTTCGCGGTCGTTGATCTGGCCGGCGTAGCCGAGCAGCTGGGCGCTCATCTCCCCTTCGGGGTAGCGGCGGATGGGCGACACCAGCACGTCGATGCCCGCGAGGTCGCTGCGGAACTCCTCGATCGCCGCCATCACGGCGTAGGGTGCCGCGCGCCGCAGCACCGCGGTCTGGCCGGAGCGGTTGGCCTCGCGCACGCGGCGGCGCACGGCGGCGGTGTCGTCCTCGACCAGCGACGCGATGCGCGTGAGCCACACCTCGTCGATGACCGCGCGGGCGCGGGTGAGACTCTCGGCGGGCAGCGGGCGGAAGACGATGTCGAAGCTGGGCTGGCTGTCGGCCAGCAGGCGGCCGGCACGGTCGCGGATCACCCCGCGCGGCGCCCGCAGGATGTCGAGCCGGATGCGGTTCTGATCGGCCAGGCGCGCCAGTTCCTCGTGCTGCACGACCTGCAGCCGCAGCAGCCCGAGCACGATGAGCCCGAAGCCCGCCAGCACGATGGCGCCGAGCGCGGCATGCCGCTGGTCGCGGTCCCTAGGAAGTGGTCCGTGAGGCATGGCGGCCCGGGCGGCGCCCGAAGACGAGGTGGAAGAGGCTGAGCGCCAGCGTGCCCACCACGGTGGTGACGAGCGTCGCGACGGTGAGCCGGGCGAGCAGGAACAGGGGGCCCGCCGCGCCCTCGGCGAGCTCGAACACGGACAGCCAGCCCTGATGCGCGGCCGTGGCCAGCGCCACCAGCACGAGCAGCGTGCGCGCGCTGTCGCGCACGAACGTGTTGGCCAGGCGGCCGACGGCGTAGCCGATGAGCGACAGCGCCAGCGCGTGCCGGCCGAGCCAGTGGGCGGTGTCGAGGTCGGCCGCCAGGCCGAGCAGGAAGCCGAACGTGGAGCCCCACGCGTCGCCGTGCCGCAGCGCCCAGGCGACGGTGGCGATGGCGAGGACGTCGAGCACGATGCCGCGCGCCGCGAGCCCGGGCAGCGCCGTGGAGCGAAGCAGGAGCACGACGAACGCCAGCAGCACGAATCCCGCCGCCCCCGAGGCGGGCTCGAGCCGCGGGACCGGCGAGGCGTCCTCGCCCGGCGCCAGCGGACCGGCCGTGACGAAGGCGTGCCGCAGGCGTGCGAAGCGGGCCGCGCTGCGGACCTCGATCTCCTGCAGCAGGCCGGTGGGGTCGGGTTCGATGCGCACCACCTCGCCGACCGGGATGCCGCGCGGGAAGCGCACGGAGAGGTCGGAGGTGACGATGCGTTCGCCCACGCGCACGGTGTCGGACAGGGGCACCGCGGTCATCAGCAGCCGGGGCGACGCGCCCTGGGCGAAGCGCAGGATGCCGTGCACCCCGGTCGTCTCCACCTCGCAGGCGACCGCCAGGTTGGGATCGGTCAGCAGCGAGGCGCGCGCGCGCCCTCCCCAGCTCTCGATGACCCGGCCGATGAGGCCGTCGCTGGACAGCACGGCGTCGCCCTCGCGGATGCTGCGCCCCAGGCCGGCGCGCAGGGTCAGGGTGGCGGGCGGCGACTCGCCCGAGAACGCCAGCACCTCGACCGGCGTGAGCGGCAGGCCGCGCCACGCCTCGAGGCCGAGCTGCTCGCGCAGCACTTGGTTCTCGGCGCCGGCCCCGCGCAGGCGGGCGTTCTCGGTC
>CAZMQP010000304.1:0-3665 GCA_964568385.1 uncultured bacterium | reverse complement strand
CCGACCACCTCGCCCTCGTCGTCGCGGATGGGCAGCGACTCGGCCCGCAGCGTGAGGTCGCGTCCCTCGGTCTCGATGCGGAACTCGCGCGTCTCGCGGATGGCGCCGCGCAGCCAGCGCGCCTCGGCGCCCGGGAACACGCGGTTGCCGGGCAGCCCGTGCAGCGCCCCGGGCTCGACGCTCATCAGTTCCTCGATGCGGCGGTTGGCGTAGGCCACGCGGCGCTCGCGGTCGAAGGCGATGACCCCCTCCTCGAGCGCGTCGAGCACCAGCGCCGGGCCGGGTGCGGGCCGGTCGGGGCTCTCGGGTTCGGAGGGGCGTTGGACGACGTCGGTGCGCACGGAGCGTTCCCTCGCGGATGGCGCGGCGTCGGGCGGCCCGGAGACGGCCGGCGGCTCGCCCGTCCCCCAAGATTAGCACCCAGCCGCAGGCCCTTCCACGCGTTACAGGCGTTCCGGGCGATCCTCCCGGGCAGCGGCGGCACGCTGGAGTGCGCACCGGCACGCTGGTAGACTCCCCCGCTCATCTTCCGCAGCCCCGACCCGACCTCACCGGACCCGTTCCGATCCTGGGAGCCTCGATGCTCGACAATCTCCGTGGCGGTGGCCGCCGCAAGGCCATCATCTGGTGGATCCTCATCATCGTCACCACGTTCACGTTCGTCATCGGATTCAACTTCATCGGCGGCGTGGGCGTGGACCCGCTGACGGGCAATCAGTCCGGCGGCGTCGGTGAGGTGGACGGGGAGCGCATCGCGCTCGCCGACTACCAGCGGGCGGTGGCCGAGGCGAAGCTCCAGTACCGGCAGCGCTTCAACACCGACCCGATCGACCGCGACCTCAAGGCGGTCGAGCAGCAGGCGTGGCGGAATCTCGTCACCCAGCGGCTGTTCATCCGCGAGGCGAAGGAGGCCGGCATCCGCGTGACCGACAGCGAGGTCGTGGACGGCGTCCGCCGTATCCCGCCGCCCGAGGTCCAGGCCGCGCCGGAGTTCAGCAAGGACGGCCAGTTCGACATCCAGCGCTACCAGCAGCTGCTCGCCGACCCGCAGATGAACTGGGCGCCGTACGAGTCGCGCATGCGCCGCGACATCCTGCCCATCAACAAGCTGCAGGAGCGGCTGCTGTCGTCCATCAAGCTCTCCGAGCCCGAACTGCGCCGCACGTTCCACGACCGCTACGACCGCTACGCGGCGAGCCTGCTGCACGTGCCGCCGGCCGACACCGGCACCGGCCAGCACGACGAGGCCGGGCTGCAGCGCGTGTACGAGAAGTACAAGGACCGGCTGGTCTCCGGCGCCCGCACCCAGGCGGAGGTGCTGACCATCCCGCGCACCTACTCCGAGGACGATGTGCGCGTGGCCATGGAGATGGCCGCCTCCTACCACGAGCGCTGGAAGAACGGCGAGTCGTTCGAGCAGCTCGCACGCGACCACTCCGAGGGCCCCAATGCCGATCGCGGCGGCGTCATCGACCGCTGGTTCAGCCCGGCCGAGCTGGGCGACCTCGGGCAGATGGTGGCCGCGCGCCGACCCGGGGACGTCATCCCGCCGTACCGCGAGGGCGGCCAGGTGTTCGTGGTGCGCATCCTCGATCCGGCCACCGACTCGCTGGCCATGAACCCGCCCTACCCCGGCGCGGTCAAGATCGCGCAGATCACCGTGAAGATCCGCATGCCCGACGAGTCGCTGCGCGAGCAGTACCGGGCGGTCAAGGCCATCCGCGACCGTGCCGCGGGCCTCGGTGAGGGCGGCCTGGCCAAGGCGGCCACCGAGAAGGGCCTCGCCACCACCAACACCGGCTTCTTCAACGACCAGAACCCGCCGCAGTCGCTGTTCCAGGCCCCTGACGCCGCGGAGTGGGCGACGACCCACGACAAGGGCGCGGTGAGCCCCGTGTTCATCGGCAGCGACGAGTTCCACGTGCTGCAGGTGGTGCAGCAGTACGCGGCCGGCCAGCCGCCGGCGCGCAAGGACGTCGCCGAGCAGCTCAAGCAGATCGCCGACCTCGAGGCGCGGCTCGAACTCGCCAAGCCGCGGGCCGACCGCATCGCCGAGGCCCTGAAGGGCGGGCTCTCGCTGGAGTCCGCGGCCGAGGCCGAGGCGCTCGCCGTGGCCCCGCTCACCATGACGCGGCAGCAGCCCGATCCGAGGCTCACCGGCTCGCCCGAGGTGCAGGGCGCCATCTTCGCGGGCAAGCCGGGCCAGCTGCTGGGGCCCATCCGCACGCCGAGCGGCTGGTACTTCGCGCGCATCGACGGCGTGGTCGTCGCGCCGGACTCGCTGCTGACCGACACGGTCAAGGGGCAGATCACCACCGACCTGCTCACCCGCCGCCAGCAGGGGTTCTTCCAGGGCTTCTTCACCAAGCTGCGGACCGAGGCGGAGATCAAGGACCAGCGCCAGTAGCCGGCGGCGGACCCCGCCCACACGACGGCCCGGCCCCCTTCACGGGTGCCGGGCCGTGGTGCGAGAACCGTGGCGCGACGTCAGCTCGAGGGCTTGCCCGCGTCGGACTTCTTGGCCGCGTCGTCGTCCTCGCGCGTCACCTCGTCGGTGACCTCGCGCTGCGCGCGCCGGAACTCGCGCATCGCCTGGCCGAGGCCGCGCGCCATCTTGGGGATCTGGGTCGGGCCGAACACCAGCAGCACGATCGCGAGGACGATGAGGATCTCGTTTCCACCCATACCGAACACGTCTGCCTCCCGGTGGGCCGCGGCTCAGGGTTCGAGCTGCAGCCGGCTGCGGTCGCTCCCGATCACGACCGTGACGTCCGCGAGCTCGTCCCCCCATTGCTGGCGGATGACCGGCGGACTGCCGAGATAATGCGCCACTTCGCGCGCGAGGGAAAGGTCGGGCCGCCGCGCCACCACCAGCGTGGCGAAATAGTCCTGCCGGTCGGCGTTCCGGACCTCGGTCACCTGGAAGCCGCCGTCGCGCAGCCACGAGGCCACGCGGACCCCGATCCCCGCCTCGCCGGAGCCGTTGAGCACCTGGACGCGCACCACGTGCTCGGCCTGCTTGCGCTGGGGGATGCCGCGCGGCCCGAATCGCGCCCACAGCCACGAGGCCGCGAGCGCCACCACCACGGCGGCGAGCAGGCCCAGTCCGAGCGCCGCCGGCCGGAACCCGCCCCGCTTACGCGCCACGCCGGCTCCGGCCCCGGGCACGCGGGCGCTCGAGCGCCGCGATCGCGCGCCGCAGCCGCCCCCACGTGGCGGCGAGCGACTCGGGCAGCACGCGCGCCTCGGCGACGGTGGTCATGAAGTTGGTGTCACCGTTCCAGCGCGGCACGAGGTGCAGGTGCAGATGCCCGGGGAATCCCGCGCCCGCGACGCGGCCCACGTTGAGCCCGTAGTTGAGCCCGTGCGGCGCGTACTCGGCCTCGAGCGCCTGCTCGGCCAGAGCGGTGAGCTCGAGCACCTGCACGCGCTCCTCGGACGTCAGGTCGCGGAACTGGGCGGCGTGCCGCCGCACCGCCACCATGAGGTGGGCGCTGGTGTACGGGTAGCGGTTGAGCATGAGCATCGCGTGCGGCCGCCGCACGAGCACGAGGTCGCGCCGGTCGGCGCGCGAGGCCGCGACGCGGCAGAACAGGCAGCCGTCGGAGGCGTCGGCGCCGGCGATCCACGCCATCCGCCACGGGGCCGCGAGGCGAGCCAGGCCC
>CAZMQP010000303.1:0-3666 GCA_964568385.1 uncultured bacterium | reverse complement strand
CAGGACGCCCTCGATGCGCAAGCCCGGATTGAGATGGTCCTGGACCAGTCGGATGGCGCCGATCAGCTGCGTCAGCCCCTCGAGCGCCAGGTACTCGCACTGGAGCGGGATGATGACCGAGTCCGACGCGGTCAGCGAGTTCACCGTGAGCAGGCCGAGCGAGGGCGGGCTGTCCACGAGGATGTAGTCGTAGCGATCGCGGACCTTGGCCAGCGCACCCTTGAGCTTGGTCTCGCGGGCCATCATGCCGACCAGTTCGACCTCGGCCCCCGAAAGGCGCTGGCCGGCAGGGAGCACATCCAGCGTGGCGAGGGCGGTCGGCATGATGGCCTGCTCGATCTCGGCCTCGCCGATCAGCACCTCGTAGATGGTGTGCCGCTGGTCATTGCCGTTGATGCCGACACCGCTGGTGCAGTTGCCCTGCGGATCGATGTCCACGAGCAGCACCCGCTTCCCCTCCTGCGCCAGGCAGGCGCCGAGGTTGATGCTGGTCGTCGTCTTGCCCACGCCGCCCTTCTGGCTGGCGATGGAGATGATGCGTCCCATTCCCTGACTCTCTGCGCGCGCGACTCCGGCGCGGCGGGGGGAGGAATGCGGGGCCTGCGGATCCGATCCGCCCCGCGAAGTGATGCGGTGAGCACCGCGACGCACGACACAGCGTTCACAGTGGGGCCGCAAGATACCAGCGTCCGAGGCGGACGCTCAAGCACCATGTTCCACGTGGAACAGTCGCAGTCAAAAAGCTCTAAGAAGTCTTATTCCTTGTGAATACACAGACTAATGTGGGCCCTTCGCCGATCGGGTGCGCAGCGTCGAACGTCCAATCGGCCTCCCACTCGCCGCGGCCAGCCTCGCGCTCCTCCTCATGACTGCTGCCCTTCCAGAGGAACGCCTTACCGCCGCCCGTCACCACCTGGCTCGCCATCGCGAGCGTGGGACCGAGCGTCATGGTGGCGCGCGACGTGAACCCGTCGTACTCGAGCGGCGAGGCCGCCTCGGCGATCAGGGTCTCGAGCCGCGAGGTGACGATATCAATATTGTCCACAGCCATGTCCTGCTTGACTTTACGCATGAACAGCGTCTTGTTGCGGCGGGACTCCACCGCCGTCCAGTGAGTGCCGACCCCACACAGGAGCAATGGGATGGCCGGCAGCCCGGCGCCCGATCCGAGATCGAGGAAGCGGCGGCAGCCCGACGCGATCAGGATCCCCGCCGGCTCGACGGATTCGCGCATGTGGCGCTCGACGAGCCGCATCTCGTCATGGCGCGAGATCAGGTTCGAGACGCCCTGGTTCCAATCGAGCAGCATGCGGCCGTACTCGCGCAGGCGCTCGAGCGACACCGCTCTCGCCGCATCGTCACCGGGGATGAACGGCTCGATCAGAGACCAGCGCTGGCGCGCGATGAGCACACCCGGGTCGAGCCGGCTGCGACGGGGGTCGGGCGCCTGGCGCTGCGTGCGGGGCGGCGCGCCGCGCCCGCCCTTCTGGGGACCTCGGGATCGCATCATGCACGCAACATAGCCCCTTTGGCCGCCCGCGGCACCTGCGCCCGCCGCGCCCGCGCCCGCGCCCGCGGCACCTGCACCCGCCAAGCCCGCACCGGAAGCCGCCGGCTCGCGCGCCGCTCGCCGCGCCAACACCATGAGCACCGCCACGTCCGACGGCGACACGCCTGCGATCCGGCCCGCCTGAGCCAGCGTGCGTGGCCGCCATCGCCGCAGCTTCTCGGCGCCCTCGTGCGAGATGCCGCGCAGCTCGCCCTGCCACAGCCCCTCGGCCAGCACCTCGCGCTCCGCCGCCGCCGCACGTTCCGCCGCACGCTGCTGCCGCTCGATGTAGCCGCGGTACTTGAGGCGCACTTCCAGCGCCTCGCCCTCGGCCTCCTCCAGCATCGGCGTCGTACCCAGCGAGTCCAGAGCCGCGTACGTGCTGCCGGGTCGTGCCAGCCAGTCGCGCGCCGTGAGACCCGAGCGAGGCGCCTCGCCCGGCAGGTGCACGTTCGTCCGCGCCAGCCGCTGCTCCTCGGCCTCGATGGCCGCGTAACGCGCGCGCACACGCTCCAGCTGCGCCGCGCTCAGCAGTCCCATCGCGTGCCCGGTCGCCGCGAGGCGCTCGTCCGCGTTGTCGGCGCGAAGGATCAGCCGGTGCTCGGCCGCCGACGTGAACATGCGATAGGGCTCGCGGTGCTCCCGGGTCACCAGGTCGTCCACCAGCACGCCGATGTACGCCTCGTCCCGCCGCAGCACCAGCGCCGGCTCGCCGCGCACGCGACGCGCCGCGTTGATGCCCGCCATCAGCCCCTGCGCCGCCGCCTCCTCGTAGCCCGACGTGCCGCAGATCTGGCCCGCCAGCCATAGCCCCGGCACGTGCCGCACCTGGAGCGTGTGGTCGAGCTGGTGCGGCGGATAGTAGTCGTATTCGATGGCGTACCCGACCTTGGTCATCGTCACCTGCTCGAGCCCCGAGATCGTGCGCAAGAACTCCAGCTGCACGTCGGCGGGCATGCTCGTCGAGACGCCGTTGACGTAGATCTCCTCCGAGTCGCGGCCCTCGGGCTCGAGGAACAGGTGGTGCGCCGTGCGCTCCGGGAACTTCACCACCTTGTCCTCGAGCGACGGACAGTAGCGCGGCCCCACGCCCTCGATGGCCCCCGAGTAGAGGGGCGATCGCGCCATATTGTCGCGGATCACCGCATGCGTCGCCTCGTTGGTGTGCGTCGTCCAGCACATCGCCTGCACCAGCTCCAACTGCGTCGTCCAGTGCGAGAACGGGCGCGGCGGCTCGTCGCCGGGCGCCTCCGCGCAGGCGCCGGAGTCGAGTCTGTCGCCAAGCAGCCGCGGCGGCGTGCCCGTCGTGAGCCCCCCGCGCTCGAGTCCGAGCGCCCCGAGGCAGCGGCTGAGCGCGAGCGCCGCGTGCTCGCCGATGCGGCCGCCCGGCACCCGCGTCTCGCCCACGTGCATGACGCCATCGAGGAACGTGCCCGGCGTGATGACCACGGCGCCAGCCGACAGCACACGGCCGTCGGCCAGCTCGAGGCCCTCGACGCACCCGTCGGCGCCGACGCGCACCCGTTCGGCCGTGCCCGAGACGAACGCGAGGCCCGGCGTCGCGGCCAGATGCGCCAGCATGGCGGCCGAGTAGGCACGCTTGTCGCACTGCGCCCGGGGCGACCACACGGCGGGGCCTCGCCCTCGGTTGAGTACCTTGAACTGGATGCCCGCCTGGTCGGTGATCCGGCCCATGAGCCCGCCCAGCGCGTCGAGCTCGCGCACCATGTGGCCCTTGGCCACGCCGCCGATCGCCGGGTTGCACGACATCTTGGCGGTGTCCTCGAGCTTCACGGTCAGGAGAGCCACCGAAAGGCCCATGCGCGCGGCGGCGTGTGCCGCCTCGCAGCCCGCGTGCCCCGCTCCGACGACGACCACGTCGAAGCGCCCCTCGCGCCGCGCGGCCGCCTCGGCGTCGAGCGGCAGCGCCTCGCGCGGCACCCCCGGCGCCGGGCCGAAGTCGAGCGGACGGGACGGCATGGGCGCGCTCACTTGCCGATGCAGAAGCGGCCGAAGATGCGCTCGAGCAGGTCCTCGCCGAGCGTCGCTCCGGTCACCTCGCCCACCGCCGCCAGCGACTCGCGAAGCTCGAGCGCCACGATCTCGCCCGGCGCCCC
>CAZMQP010000302.1:0-3666 GCA_964568385.1 uncultured bacterium | reverse complement strand
CGCGAGCCCGTTCAGGTGCAGGTTCACCGGGCGCGGGCCCCAGGCGCAGCCGCCGGGCAGCGACACGCGGGCGGCGCCGAAGCGCGCGAGCAGCGGACCCAGCACGTAGATGCTGGCGCGCATGGTCTTGACCAGCTCGTAGGGCGCTTCGACCTTGTCCACGCCTGTCGTGTCGATGACGCACTCGTCGCCCTGGAAGGCGACCTTGGCGCCGAGCCCCTCGAGCACGCGCGCGAACGTGCGCGTGTCGAGCAGCTGCGGCACGTTGCGCAGGCGGTGGCGCCCGGGCGCGAGCAGCGTCGCGGCCATCACGGGCAGCGCGGCGTTCTTGGCGCCGCTGATCGCGACGCGGCCGCTCAGCGAGCGGCCACCTTGGATGACGAGGGCGTCCATGAGGTTCTCTCGGTGCGTGTGGGTATCGGCAGCGGGCATGTTGGTCACCACGTCCATGTGGGTCTCCAGGCAGCGCGGGTGGCGCGCGCGGCGGCGCGCGGAGAAGTCCCCGCATACTCGCGGATGGGCCGTGCCGCCGCAATCGCGGCACCCGGCGGGGCGGCGCAGGCCGTCGCCCGACTCGACGCGGCGCGCCGGGATGGGCATGCTCGCGCCGAGCCGCCCCGCCCCACCTCCACGGAGACCCCGACGATGACCCGTTCCACATTCGCGCTCCTCGCCCTGCTCGGCCTCGCGCCGCTCGCCGCCGCCCCGCTCGCGGCCGCCGCGCCGGCCCGCCCGGTGCGGCTCACCGCCGCCGCGCTCGACTCGCTCAAGGCCGCGCACCAGAAGGACCAGGACGACACGCGCACCTGGCTCGCCTCCTCGCCCACCTCGTACCTGGCGGCGGTGGGCCGCGTGGACTACGGCGCGCGCACGTCGCTGGTGGTGGGCTCGGGCCCGGGGGCCGACCTGCGCGTGGACGACCCGGCGATCGCGCCCGAGCACCTGCGGGTGACCGTGGTGGGCGACAGCTTCCGCGTGCAGGCGCTGGCGCCCGGGGCGCTCGTGCGCGCCGGGGACCGCGAGGTGAGCGACGGCATGCTGCCGCCCTCGACCGTGCAGCTCGAGCGCTTCCGCCTGCGGCTGTCGCACCAGCGCTACCCGGGACTGATCCTGTTCGACGCGCAGGGGCCGCACGTGAAGGACCCGGTCCGTCAGCACTGGTACGACTACGACCCGCGCTACCGCTTCGAGACCGCCCTCATCCCCGACGCCACGCCCGACACGGTCATCATCCAGTCCACGCGCGGCAACGACCGCCGCGCGCTGCGCATGGGTTGGTTCGACCTGCGGCTGCCGACGGGCCGGGCACGGCTCGAGGCGCACCGCCTGCTCGAGCCGGGCGTCGGCGAGGCCGGCGTGAGCCTGTTCTTCCGAGACGCCACGAGCGACCGCGAGACCTACGGCGTCGGCCGCTACGTCGAACCGCAGGCGCTGCCCGACGGGCGCTGGCTCGTGGACCTGAACCAGGCCTACAACCCGGCGTGCGCGTTCAGCCCGCACTACAACTGCCCCATCCCCTCCAAGGCCAACTCGCTCAAGGTCGCCGTGCGCGCCGGCGAGAAGACGCCGACGGGCGTGTCGGCGCACTGAGCCCCGCCCGCCGCGAGGCCCGCGATCAGGGGTCCATGCGGACGATGTAGGGGGCGCCCTCGAACGGCATGGGCTCCCGGTCGAGCTGGATCTCGATCAGCGTGGTGGTGAACGGGTGGAAGAGCGTCACCTTCTCGCCGCGCACGCGGAACTCGGCGGGCATCTCGATGGCCGCATCCCACTTGCCGCCGGCGTCTGCCGGCTGCGAGTGCGCCACCACGTCACGGTCGCGGTGGCCGGCGTAGGCCACGTAGGGCGTGCCGGTCGCGGCGATGAGGCGGAGCTGGAACCCCTCGGCGCGCGAGACCTCGCCCAGCTTGGCCAGCGCCACATGGAAGCAGCGCAGGCTGCGGTCGGATGAATACGGGTGCGGGTCCTCGTCGAACGCATCGAGCCGCCGGCGGCCGTCGAGTGTGCGCAGTTCGAGGAAGTAGTCGGGCACCGGGTCGCCGCGCTCGTCCACCACCCGCACCACGAACTGCTGGTAGGGCGGGATGCGGTCGGCGTTGTGCCGCGTCTCGGAGCGCGCGAACGCCTGCCATGCCTCGAAGTCGGCGCGCGAACCCACCGCCAGCGCACGCTTCACGAGCCCGATCGCCTGCGCATTGGGCCGGTGCAGGATGCTGGTGTGGTCGAGGCCCTCCACGAAGTAAGGGGGCAGGTCGGGGTTGCTCCACGGCGCCACGCGGGTGCGGTTGGCGCGCCGCGCGCCGGGTCGCGTGCTCAGGTCGAGCACGAACTTGCGCGTGTTGAGCGCGGCGCCGGCCCAGCGCACGGTGCCGTCGGAGCCGTCGGGGCTGACGAGCCCCTTGAGCCCGCGGTAGCCGCGGTTGCCGATGAGCACGAATGCGAACGGGGTCGTGCGCGTATCCCCGTAGCAGGGTTCGCGGCCGAGCAGGTCGTGCCCGGCCAGGTCCCACGTGACGCGGCTGCCCAGCTCGAGCGCGTCGAGCACGCGGTCGCCCGCCTCGAGGAAGTCGGGCCCCAGCACCTTGCGGCCCTTGAAGATGGCGCCCAGCCAGCTGCGGCCCTTGTGGGCGAGCGGCGAACCGAACGTGGCCGGCGCCAGGCCCACCAGGTGCTTGAGCCGTTCGCGGCGCGCGGTGTGCGAGACGAGCCAGCAGCGCAGCACCAGCATGCCCGTCGAGTGCACGACCGCGTCGAACGGCTCGTCGTCCGAGAGGCCCGCCTGCGTGCGCAGCAGCCGCTCGAACCCCTCGGCGATGTCGTGCAGCGAGATCTCGTTGGTGAGCGTCTGGTAGCTCACGACGCGCACATCGTGGCCGTCGGCGCGCAGCACGTCGCGCCACGCCCGGAAGCTCTCGCCGCTGTCGGAGTAGCCGTGCACCAGCAGCACCGGCCGGCCCATCGCTACAGCCCCGCCTCGCGCCGCCTCGCGGCATCGAGGCGCGTGCGCGCCTCGCGGTGCACCAGTTCGAGCATGCCGATCAGCCCCTGGCCCTTGCCCATCGAGAGGTCGCGCCCGAAGATCCGGTACAGCACGTCGGGGTCCACGGCCGCGACCCGGTCGAGCGCCTCGCCCGAGAGCGTGTCGTCGAGGATCACCGCCCACGCCTTGGCCGACAGCCCCTGCGGGTTCTCGACCGCGAAGTGCAGGTTCAGCGTGCCGTCCGGCCGGTCGGTGGCGAACACGAACGCCTCCGACTCGCAGCGCGGCGCCCGGTGCGTCTCGGGGAAGGGCCGCGCCGCCACCTCGGGCGGCACCTCGCGGAAGCGGTCGGCGTACTCGATGAGCATCTCGGCCCGCAGCGCACGGTCCACGAACTCGAAGTCGGCGATGACGTCGGCGAGCCGCGGCGGAGGGGGAACGGATTCGGTCACGTGGGCACTCCGACTGCGAGGGGGGGGCGGCGCCCATCGCCGCCCCGGGCAGGGTAGCGCAGCGGGCCCGCATCGGGCAGGGTGCGGGCCATGCACGCCCCCACCCCGCCGGGCCCGCACGCCGGCCGCACCGCGCTCGTCACGGGCGCCAACCGCGGCATCGGCCGCGCCGTGGCCCGTGCGCTCGCCCAGGCCGGGCTGCGCGTGCTGCTCGCGGCGCGCGTCGCGGCCGCG
>CAZMQP010000301.1:0-3688 GCA_964568385.1 uncultured bacterium | reverse complement strand
CGCCGCCGCGCAGGCCGCGGCCGTCGCGCTGCCGCTGCCGGCCGGCGCGGTGGCGGTGGACTCCACGTGGTACGACCTGCAGGACATGGGCTCGATGGGACAGCATCTCGTCGTCGGCGCCGACGGCCGTGTGCACCTGACGTGGCAGGACGAGTTCTGCGAGCTGGGCGGCGGCTGTCCGCCCAACCTCAACGCCCCGCAGCCGCATCCCAACCGCGGCATGGGCTACGCCGTGCGCGATGCGCTCGGCGGCTGGACGAATCTCGGCAAGGTGCGCGACACCGGCATCGCCGCGTGCTGCGTGCCCGACCGCGTGGGCGGCTTCGGCGCCATGACCGTGGCGCCCGACGGCCGGGCGGTCGTGGCGCAGCACCTGAACGAGGACGGCTGCGACCTGCGCGCCACGCTCCACGTGCAGCCCGCGCCGGGCGTGAGCGCATGGGACGCGCAGATCTCGCCCGTGGTGGCGCCGAGCCTGCTGTTCCCGCAGGTGGCCGCGCGCCCGCAGGGCGGCTTCTCGATGCTGGCCGAGGTGCCGCGCGGCGGCGTCTACGACGAGACCGAGGCCATCCGCACCAGCTGGCTGCCGGCGGCGCAGACCGACTACACCTGCTTCAGCTGGGCGACCGGCGCATGGACGGCCATCCTGCCGACATCGCTGCTGCGCGACGGCCGGCCCGCGTTCCCCGCCATCGCGGCGGGAGCCGACGGCCGCGTCGGCGTGGCGGTGACCGACTTCGGCGGCAACGTGTTCCTGGTCGAGTCCTCGAACGGCACGTTCGGCGCCGGCACGGTCACGGTGCGCGTGCTGACCGCCTACAGCGACGCGCAGGTGACCGCCACCGACTCGACGTCCAGCCAGTACCGGCCGTTCATCCACTGCGGCATCGCCTACAACGACACCACGCCGCACGTGGTGTGGAGCGAGCTGCAGGCGAGGCGCAGCGGCGGCAGCGTGGTCTACCTGGATCACCGCAGCCGCATCCGCATGTGGAGCTCGACGCGCGGCCTCGAGACCGTGCATCAGGTGGCGCCCGGCACCGCCGACCGCTACGACGACGTGGACCTGGGCCTCGCCGGCCCCATCGCCGGGTTCAACACGATCAGCGTGGACTGGCCGCAGGTCGGCTTCAGCGCCGACGGCCTCGAGACCTACGTGGCCTGGCTCCGCTTCACGGATGCCCAGGTGGATCCCACCGCCAACGCAGGACTCCCGGGTGTGGTGACCGGTATCGGCTTCGGAGACATCGCACTCAGCGTCACCCGCCCGGGTCAATCGTGGTCGCCGCCGCAGAACCTGACCGACACGCCGAACACCGACGAGCGCTTCTTCTCGCTGGCGGCGCGCAATCCCGGCGGCCGAGCGCACGTGATGTTCCAGGCCTCGGCCACCGACCAGGCCGGCAGCGCCATCATCGGCGACCGCGGCACGACGCCGGGCAACCTGCTCCGCCGCATCGCCTACCTCGAGCGCCCGCTCACCGCCAGCGTGCTCGATGCGCCCGCCGCATCGGCCGCCCGCCCGCGCGCGATCGGCGTGTCGCCCAACCCGGTGTTCGCTCCCGCGCGCGCCACGTTCGCGCTCGAGCCCGCCCCGCACGGCCGCTCGGTCGTGGTCGCGGATGTCGCCGGGCGCCTCGTCACGTCGCTCGAGGTGCCGGCCGGCGCCGCGGCGGTGCGCTGGGAGGGCCGCGGCGATGACGGGCGCCCCGCGCCGACCGGCGTCTACTTCGCGCGCCTCGCCGGCGCCCCGGGCACTCCCGCCACGCGCTTCGTGCTCGCCCGCTGATGTCCTCGATCGCACTTCCCGCATCCCGCACGCCAACCCCAACGGAGGTCCCCATGCGTCTCATGCGACTCGTCCTCACCGCGATGTTCGTCACCGTGGCATCCAGCGCCGTCGCCGCACCCAACGTGATCAAGCGCGAACGCGTGCCCGGCGGCCTGCTCGAGCAGGTCTGGGAGGCCGGCTTCAACACCGACCGCAACCTGCAGCCGCTCACGCTCCTTCCCTCGCACCCCGCCTACGCCAATCCCTCGGGCGACCACACGGTGGGCGTGCTCACCAACACGGTGCAGGACTCGGGCGGACTGGCGCTCGCGGTGACCGACCCGCTCGGCCAGGCGGACTACGAGTGGGAGGGCTGGTTCTTCACCGGCGACGGCAACACGCGCCGCGGCCTGGTGTTCCGCGCCAGCCCGGCGAACGACTTCGCCACGCACTACCAGTTCGTCATCAACGCCGGGCTGTTCCAGATCCTGCTCCGCAAGCTGGTCAACAGCGTGCCGCAGGTGCTCGCGAGCTGGACCTCGAACACGCTCCCGGGCGGCGTGCCGGCCGTGAACACGTGGCACCACATGAAGGTGCGCGCCGACGCCAACGCCTATCGCGTGTGGTTCGACGGGCACGAGCTCACCGGCGGCACACCCGTGTTCGACACCACCAACCCGCTGCTCACCGGGTTCGTCGGCTGCTACAACTTCCGCTTCGACCTCGGCAACGTCCCGGTCTACTGGGACGACTTCGTGCTCTCCACCGACGCGGTCGTGCCGGCCCGCAGCGTCAGTTTCGGCGAGCTCAAGACCCGCTTCGTCCGGTAGGCGAGGGCGATCCCGAATACGAGGGCCCGGCGCGGATCCCGCGCCGGGCCCTTTCGTCGGCTGCCGCGGACTTCAGCTCGATGCGGCGGCCTTCTGCTGGAACTCGGGCGCGTTGTGCTCGAAGTCCCACATCATCGGCGGCTCGATGCCGAACGTGCGCGCGTAGGCGTAGAGCTGTCCGCGGTGATGCAGGAACTCGTCCGGCACGAAGTTCATGATCATGCCGCCCGCGAACGGCTCGCCCCACGGCGTCGGCACCATCGCGGCGAAGTGGGCGTCGGTCAGCTTCTGCACCGCGGCGTCCGCCTCGGTCCAGCTCTGCTTCACGAACGCGATCAGCGCGTCGCGGTCCTTGAACGCGGCGGCCGCCTCGGCGTCCTTGGGTGGGTTGTCGAGCTTGCCGGCGAGCACCCCGGCGGGCGCCATGCGCAGGAAGCCGTACATGTGGGCGATCAGCTCCTTGGGCGTGCGCATGTCGCGGATGGGGCGCGAGTCGAGCTGGTCGGCCGGCAGGCTCTCGATGAGGCGCAGCGCGATGCCGTGGCGCAGGCGCATCATGTTCCAGACGGGGAGATAGGCGGACTTGGTCATCAGACGATCCTCACGGGGTTCGGGTGGACGATGGGCGAGGGGGCCGTGGGCCGCGCTCGCGTGACTCGGGGATACTGCACGGATGTGCAGTCGTCGTCCAGTCCGGGCGCCGCGCTCACGCCTTCGTGCCCGGCTCCTTCTCGCGCGGCGGGGGCAGCCGGCCGCGCTCCTCGAGCGCCCGCCTCAGCACGAACTCGATCTGTCCGTTGAGGCTGCGCAGGTCGTCGGCGGCCCAGCGCTGAAGCGCCGCCAGCACGGCCGGGTCCACCCGGAGCAGGAAGGGCTTACGTTCCGCCATCGGCCCTCCCCGGACACCGCGCGCCGGGCGCGGTCGCGGCCCGGGCGGGTGCGTCCCGCCCGGGCCAGCGCCCGGCCCGGCTCATGCGGCGGGGCCGCGTCACGGATACAGCGTTCCCGTGTTCACGATGGGCTGGGTCTCGCTCTCGCTGCACAGCACCACCAGCAGGTTGCTCACCATGGCCGCCTTCCGGTCCTC
>CAZMQP010000300.1:0-3702 GCA_964568385.1 uncultured bacterium | reverse complement strand
GCGGCAGCCCGGCTGCGTGAGGTGCGAGTCGCGCTGGGTGTCGCCGGGCCCGGGGAGGAGCGCCAGGAAGGCGGCGACCCCGCCGCGGCGCTGGCCGGCGAGCACCTCGCGCAGCGCCGCCGTGAGCGCCGCCGCCGTGGTGCCGTGGGCGCGCGGCCCGATCACCGGGTTGGCGGGTTCGCTGTGCACGTCGGCGACCGGCGCGAAGTCCCAGTCGATACCCAGCGCGCGCAGCCGGCGCGCCGTCGTCTCGGCCACGATCGCGAGGTCGCCAGGTGCGGCGCCGCGGGTGAGCAGGGCCGCGTTGGGGGGCACCGTGAGATGCCCGGCGAGCTGCGAAACCCAGCCGCCCTCCTCGTCCACGGCGAGGAACAGCCGGCGCGGCCGCGCCAGCTCGCGCAGGCGCCGCGTCAGCCGCCGGAGGTCGTCGAGGTCGCGGAAGTCGCGCGCGAACAGGATGACGCCGGCGGGCGGGAACTGGGCGAAGTCCCGCTCCCAGCGGGCGTCCGGCCCCTCGGGGGGCAGGCCGATGACGAGCCGCCGTGCGATGCCGCGTTGACCGTCCATGGACGCCGGAAGGTGCGCGAGCGTCCCGGGGGTGTCAACGCCGCGCGTCCGTCACCCCATCCGCCCCGCCGGTGCGGGTGCGGGCTGGGTGCCGTGCGCGCGGACCGCTAGACTGCACGCGGCATCGTAGAGAGCGCCTGCCGCCCGCCGGGCGGAGGGCCACGCCCCGGGAGACCGATGACCATCCGCGTCTCGCAGAAGAGCCAGCGCTTCACCGAGTCGGTCATCCGCGAGATGACGCGGCTGGCGAACGCGCATGGCGCCGTCAACCTGTCGCAGGGATTCCCCGACTTCGCCGCGCCCGAGCCGATCAAGGCCGAGGCGGCGCGGGCGGTGATGGCCGACATCAACCAGTACGCCATCACGTGGGGCGCCAAGCGCCTGCGTGACGCGCTGGTCGCCAAGCACGAGCGCGTGACCGGCCTGGCGTTCGACCCGGAGCGCGAGGTCGTGGTCTGCTGCGGTTCCACCGAGTGCATGGCGGCGACGATGCTCGCGCTGGTGGACCCGGGCGACGAGGTCATCGTGTTCGAGCCCTTCTACGAGAACTACGGGCCCGACGCCATCCTGTGCGGCGCCACCCCGCGGTTCGTGCGGCTGCGCGAGCCCGACTGGTCGTTCGACCCGGCCGAACTGGCCGCCGCCTTCACCCCGCGCACGCGCGCGATCATCGTCAACACCCCCAACAACCCGACCGGCAAGGTGTTCGACCGCGCCGAGCTCGAGGCCATCGCCGCGCTGTGCCGCCGGCACGATGTCGTGTGCATCACCGACGAGATCTACGAGCACATCGTCTACGATGGCGCCGAGCACGTGCCGATGGCGACGCTCGAGGGCATGCGCGAGCGCACGGTCACCCTCTCGGGCCTCAGCAAGACCTACAGCCTGACCGGCTGGCGCATCGGCTGGTGCCTGGCGCCCCCCGGCATCACCCAGGCCATCCGCAAAGTGCACGACTTCCTCACCGTCGGCGCTCCGGCGCCGCTCCAGGAGGCTGCGGCGGTGGCCCTCGAGATGCCGCCGGAGACCTACACCCGGCTGGCCGATGACTATCGCCAGCGGCGGGACTACCTGGTCCCGGCGCTGGCTGCGGCCGGCTTCGGGGTGTTCCCGCCCCGCGGCGCCTACTATGTGATGACCGACATCTCCGACTTCGGATTCCCCGACGACGTCACGTTCGCCCGCTTCCTCGTCACCGAGGTCGGGGTCGCCGGCGTCCCGGGTTCCAGTTTCTACTCCGATCCCGCCTCGGGACGGCAGCGGCTGCGGTTCCACTTCGCACGCCGCCGCGAGACGCTCGAGGCTGCGGTCGAACGGCTCCACACCCTGCGGGCGCGCGCCAGCGCGGCCCGCACCACCTGAACCGGGGGTCCCACGCCATGAGCCAGAATCGTCGATCTCCCCTCGGCCCGCTGACCGTCGCCATGGGGCTTTCGCTCCTGCTCGGCTTCGGTGTGGCGCGCGCCCTGAACGCGCGCGACGACCTGCGCAGCCAGCTCGACCTGTTCTCGCAGGTGCTCTACCTGGTCCAGAACCACTATGTGGACCCGCCCGACAACGAGAAGATCATGAAGGGCGCGATCGACGGCATGCTCAAGACCCTCGACCCGCACACGCAGTTCCTGCCGACCCAGCGCGCCCAGCAGATGGACGAGCAGTTCCACGGCGAGTACTCGGGCATCGGCGTGTCGTTCGACATCATCGACAACAAGATCGTCGTGCTGTCGCCGCTCGAGGGCACGCCCGCCTACCGGCTGGGCATCTCCGCCGGCGACAAGATCATCGAGATCGACGGCAAGCCGCTCAAGGCCAACCTCACCAACGACGACGTGCTCAAGTCGCTGCGCGGACCCGACGGCAGCACGGTGGCGGTCACGATCGAGCGCACCGACGAGCCCGAGCCGCTGCACTTCACCATCCAGCGCGCCAAGATCCCGATCGAGAGCGTGCCCTACGCCTACATGATCCGCCCGGGCGTCGGCTACGTGCGCGTGATCCGCTTCGCCCAGACGACCGGCGACGAGCTCGAGAGCGCCATCGTCAAGCTCAAGGCGCAGGGCATGAAGAGCCTGCTGCTCGACCTCCGCTCCAACACCGGCGGCCTGCTCTCGCAGGCGGTGGACATGCTCGACCAGCTCGTGCCCGAGAACAAGAAGCTCGTCTACACGCGCGGCCGCATCCCGTCGGCGAACGCCGACTACTACAGCACCGGCCGCGCCGGGAAGTGGACCGACGGCCCGCTCGTCGTGCTCATCGACCACGGCAGCGCCTCGGCCAGCGAGATCGTGGCCGGCGCCGTGCAGGACCTGGACCGCGGCCTCGTCGCGGGGCTCAACTCGTTCGGCAAGGGGCTGGTGCAGAACCAGCTCAACATGAGCGAGGGCAAGCTGCTGCTGACGGTGGCGCGCTACTACACGCCCAGCGGCCGCAGCATCCAGCGCCCGTACGACAAGGGGCTCGAGGAGTACCAGGTCGAGGCCTACAAGGAGGACGCGCCCTCGGACTCCGCGCTCGCCGCGCGGCCCAAGCACAAGACGGGCGCCGGCCGGACGGTGTACGGCGGCGGCGGCATCTATCCCGACGTGCTGATCAAGGAGCCGGGCAACCTGACCCGCACCGAGATCGACATGCTCAATAAGCGCGTCTTCTTCGAGTACTCGACGCAGTACGTGAGCCGCCACAAGAACGCCAAGTGGACGCTCGAGGCGCTGTCGCGCGAGAACTTCAGCATGAGCCCGGCCGACTGGGCCAACCTGCGGACCGTGCTCGAGGCGCGCAAGGTGGCCGTGGACGACTCCACGTTCGAGGCCGAGAAGCCGTTCATGCTGCGGCAGGTGCGCGCCGACCTCGCGAGCGCCACGCTCGGGTCGCTGGCCCGCTACCGCATCGCCGTCGAGGACGACACCCAGCTGAACGCCGCGCTCGAGTTGTTCCCGCAGGCGCAGAAGCTGATGTCGGCCGCGATCGAGTCGCAGAAGCAGGGCGCGCGCTGACCGGCGCGCCATCCGGCCTCGCGGCCCCGGCGGGATGCCTCCGCCGGGGCCGCGCCCGTTTCAGGCGCCGGCGCGGCCCAGCGTGGTGAGCACCCACGCGTAGTCGAACGCGACTTCGCGCAGCGCATCGTAGCGGCCGCTC
>CAZMQP010000299.1:0-3708 GCA_964568385.1 uncultured bacterium | reverse complement strand
GTCGCGTGGGACTCAACCGGTTCGGTTGATATAACGGGTATACATTATGCGACTTATCGGGCCCGACCGTTTCGGCGCCGTGCTGCTCGCCGAGGCTCCTCCGCAGAGGCCCGCCCTTGCCCCGGGCGCCGGTCCCCACGCCCCGGGCGCCGCCACACGCACGCAGCCTCCGATGGCGCCTGAGCGATCCCCTGGGACCCGTGACGCGGAGCCACTCGCGTCATCCCGGCGTGCGCCCTTGCCGCCCCGCGTGCGTCCCCCAGGCGCGCGTCTCGCTCACGCGATGCCCGAGGTTCATGCTCCGCGCGGACAGATGGACGCAACCGCCTATCGGCGCACGGGTTCGCCGGCTTCGTTCACGGCGTGCCCCGGGCCCTGCGGAGCGGACCGGCCCCGGGGATGCCCCGGGCGGGCCCGCGAACCGCATCAGCGGATGACGGGCGCGGGCGTCAGCTCCGCCACCAGCACGCGGGCCGGCATGGCGTAGCTGGTCTCACCGAACTCGGTCACGATGCGCTGCGCGCGCTTGCGCGCCTCGGCCGGGTTGCCGAGCGCGACGTAGCAGCGCGCCGCGGCGAACAGGAACTCGGCGCTCGACTCGCGCTCGAAGCGGCCGACGAGCTGGTCGTAGAGCTTGACCGCCTCGGCGGGCTGACCGTCGCTCTCGTAGGCGTAGGCCAGGCTGCGGCGCACGGCATCGGCCACGAGCCCGGTCGCATGCTTGCCCAGGTAGGCCTTGTAGTGCGTGATCGAGGCCTTCCAGTCGCCCTTCCAGTAGGCGTTGTCGCCGGCGATGCGCAGGGCGTCGGTGCCGCTCGGGGTGCCGCCGAACTGCTTGGCGACCTCCTCGGACATGGTCAGCGAGCGGTCGTAGTCGCCCTGCCAGAACAGCTGGTTCGCCTCGGAGAGCCGCGCCGACGCCTCGTTCTCACGCCGGGCGTTGGCCTGCGACGTGAAGTAGAAGCCGACGCCGACCACCACGACCGCGGCGAGCACGCCGAGCGTGATGCGGCCGAAACGGTTCCACAGGGTCTGGGCACGGTCGAGCAGTTCGGCGCCCGGATCCTCCAGCTGAGCGGTCTTGCGTGACTCGAGCGACAAGCGGCGACTCCTGTTCGAGGTGGACCCGGGGGCCCGGCGCGGGGATGACCGGTTCGCGTTGCGGCAGAGGAGACTACGGGGCGGCCCGTGACAGCGTCAAGCACGCCGCTCCCCCCCGCCCGCCCCCTAGTCGGCGCAGCGCTCGCAGGCGGCGTGGCCGCGCGAGCGCACCAGCATCTCGGCCACCTGGCCGCAGTTCGGGCAGGCGGGGGCCGCCGGGCGGCCGCGGGCGACGTCCACCAGCGATCGCAGCTTCACGTGCACGGCCCCCACGCGCAGTTCCTGCTCGAGATCGGCGACGGGCCACGACCACTCCTCGATCCCCCACAGCCGCACCTCGGTGCGGATGGCCCAGCGGCCGCGCACCTCGGCGGCGCGCCGCTCCCACTCGAGCTTGAGCGACATCGCGTCGCCGTGCTCGAGCTCGTGCTCGTCGCGGCTGGTGCGGCGGCGCTGGCGTTCCTCCTCCTCCTCGATGCGGGCCGAGAAGTAGGCTCCCAGCCGTTCGAGCTCGTCGTCGCGCAGCCGCCCCACCGACACCGCCCACTCCGCCTCGCGCTCCGAGACCAGTTCGTCCAGCGTGGCGCGGGCGCGCGCCAGCCACAGCTCCTGGAGCCCGGGCTCGAGCGCCTCCGGCATCTGGTAGAGACCCTCGCGCGGCCGCACGCCCGACACCTGCGGCGCGCTCTCGCGCTCGAGCACCTCGCCGCCCGCACCCACCAGCACCACCCACTGCTCCTGCCACGGCAGGCCGCCCCAGCGTGTGATGACCGCGTGGAACGCGACGCGGCGCTCGTAGCGCACCGGGCCGATGCGGGGTGCGCCCCACGTGAGGCCGCGCACCCGAACGACCGAGGCGAGGCCGTCGGCCGGGGCCGCGGGCACCTGCGCGAGCGCGGTGCGCTGCGTGAACATCGGCTCCGCCATCGCCGCTTCGAGGATGCGGCGGCCGGCGGTGCTGCCCGGTGCGCAGAACCACGCCCCCTTGGGCACGGTGGAGCGCGACGGATCGAACACCAGCCGGACGCGCTGGCGCTTCCAGCGGCGCTGCAGCGGCTCGGACAGCGTCACCTCCCAGTCGCCGCGCGGCGCCGATTCGACGGTGCTGCCGACCGACTCGAGCCAGCGGCCCACGAACGCCCGCCACTCCGGGCGCTCGGCCGCGGTCTCGCCCAGCGGCGAGGGCGCCGGCACCGGCGCGGTGCGGCGCACGGGCGCGCGCTTCGGCTTGCGGCGGCGCGGGGGCGCGGTGCTCATGACTCGCTCGGCTCCGGTTCGGCGGGCTTGGCGTGGAACAGCAGGCTCTGGGTGTCGCGCTGCTCCTGGTAGAGCTTCTGCGCCGTCATCAGGTGGGTGCCGAGCTCGAGGAAGCGCTTCTTGCGCGCCCGCGGATCCAGCGACTCGGTCCAGCGCCGGAACACCTCGTCCTCGAACGTGCCGTGCGCCTGCCAGGCGCCGAGGATCTCCTCCATCTCGCCCACCACCAGCTCGAACATGCGGATCTTGCGCTCGAGGATCTCGAGCACGTAGGCCTCGATGGTCCCGCGCGAGACCAGGTTGATGACGCGCACCGGGTGCTCCTGCCCCAGCCGGTGCACGCGGCCGATGCGCTGCTCGAGCCGCATGGGATTCCATGGCAGGTCGAAGTGGATCACGATCCGCGCGAACTGGAGGTTGCGGCCCTCGCCGCCCGCCTCGGTGCTGACCAGCACCTGCTTGTGCTGGCGGAACTCGTCGAGCTCGTCCTCGCGCTCGCGCCAGCCCATCTCGCCGTGGAACAGCGCGGGCTCGATGCCCTCGGCGCGCAGGGCGGTGACGATGGCCTCGAGCGAGGCGCGGAACTGGGTGAAGATGATGGCCTTCTCGCCCTTGAGCGAGTGGATGCACTTGAGCAGGGTGCGCATCTTGCTGGGCTCGGCCGACAGCTGCGAGGCGCGCTCGGCATAGAGCCGCACCCGGCGCGGGTCGAGCCCGTCGCTTTGGGTGGCCAGCTTGCGCAGCGTGCCGGCGGCGGCCGACCACGACGAGCCCATCTCCTTCTGGAGCGTCAGCAGCGTGAAGTATTGGGGCTTGCCGGGCTGGGCATGGTCGTGGCGCACCGCGTCCGAGACGAGTTCGCTGACCATCCGGTAGAGCTGCCGCTCGGGCGGGCTCTGCGGCACCCACAGCGTCTCCACCTTGCGCGGCGCGAACGTGAGCTGCGTGTCGGCGCGGCGCGTGCGGATCATCACGCTCTGCAGCAGCCGGCGCAGCTTGGGCGCGTTGCGCGGCGTGCGCCGGTCCTGCCCGGCGAGGTAGTCGCGCTTGAACTGCGAGAACGTCCCCACCGTGCCCGGCCGCACGAGCGTCACCAGGTTGTAGAGCTCGCGCAGGTCGTTCTGCACCGGGGTGGCGGTCAGCAGCAGCAGGTAGCGCGGATCGAGGGCGTTGATGAACTTCCATCCCAGCGTCTGGTGGTTGCGCAGGCGGTGCGCCTCGTCCACGACCACCATGCCGTAGTCGGCCTTGGTCACGCGGCTGCGATGGCGCTCGTGCCGAGCGGTATCGAGCGAGGAGATGACCAGCGGATGCCGGCCCCACTGTCCCGCGGGGCCGCGCGACACCACG
>CAZMQP010000298.1:0-3731 GCA_964568385.1 uncultured bacterium | reverse complement strand
AGCACGCCCACGTCGTAGATGCCGGAGTTGACGCAGTTGCTGAGCGTGAAGTCGATGATGCGGTACTTGCCGCCGAAGGGCACCGCGGGCTTGGCGCGCCGCTCCGAGAGCAGGCACAGCCGGGTGCCCTGGCCGCCGGCGAGGATGAACGCGTAGCGGCTCATCGGATCTCCTCGAACCAAAGGCGGGCCGGCACGATGCGGCCCGACGACAGCAGGCCGTTCTCGAAGTCCTCGTAGCGGCCGCCGATGCCGAGCTGGCTCGGCCGCTGCATGCGGCCGCCGGGCGGCACCCAGGAATCCTTGCCCACGACGCACAGTCCCGAGAGCCACTCGAGGCCCGCGCCCGGTGCGCCGGCCTCCTCGCCGACGATGGCGTCCTCGCCGATGCGCACGTACTTGTCGAGGATGGAGCGCTCCACGCGCGCCCCGCGCTCGATGGCGGTGTCGGCGAACACGATGGAGTCGCGCACCTGCGCGCCCGGCGCCACGCTCACGCCCGGGAACAGGATCGAGCGCTCGACGGTGCCGTGGATGCTGCAGCCGTTGGCGATCAGGCTGTCGAGGATCTCCGCCTCGCCGCGGATCTGCGCCGGCACGCGCTCCTCGTCACGCGTCAGGATCGGCCAGCGCGAGTCGTGCAGGGCGAGCTTGGAGTCCGGCCGCAGCAGGTCGAGCGAGGCGCGGTAGTAGGAGGCCACCGTGCCGACGTCCTCCCAATAGCCGTCGAAGGCGTGCGCCGCCACGCGCTCGCCCGCCTCGATGAGCGGCCGCAGCACGTCGAGCACGAGGTCCACCGGTCGCACGCGCAGCATCTCGCGCAGCAGCGCCCACTCGAACACGTACACGCCCATGTTGGCGTGGGTGGCCGTCGTCACCCGCGGCTTCTCCTCGATCGCGGTGACGCGCCCCTCGGCGTCGTAGGAGACCATGCCGAAGCGAGAGGTCTCGCTGGAGGGCACCGGCGTGACGGCGACCGTGACGCGCTCGCCGCGGCGGTCGTGCGCGTCGAGCAGCGCGCGGTAGTCCATGCGGTAGACGTGGTCGCCCGAGAGCACCAGCACGAGGCGCGGGTCGTGCTCGGCGACCCAGTCGGCGTTCTGGGTGATGGCGTCCGCCGTGCCGCGGTACCAGCCGGCGTGGTGGCTGGTCTGGTAGGGCTGCAGGATGGTGACGCCGCCCGAGCGGCGGTCGAGGTCCCACGAGCGGCCGGCGCCGATGTGGTCGTTGAGCGACGCGGGCGCGTGCTGCGCCAGCACGCCGACCAGGTCGATCCCCGAGTGGCAGCAGTTGGAGAGCGCGTAGTCGATGACGCGGTACTTGCCGCCGAAGGGCAGCGCACTCACCGCGCGCTCCGTGCAGAGGGCGCCGAGGCGCTCCCCGGCTCCCCCCGATAGCACCAGTCCCAGTACCTTTCGCACGCGTGCCGCCTCCTCCCTGCCGCCTGCTCGGCGCATCGCTCCGAGTGGCCACGCTATCGGCGGGGCGAAGGGGGGTCAAGCACACGCGGCGCGAGAGGGTCGTCCCTCCCGCGCCGCGTGGCGGCCGCCGGGGATCACCAGCTGAACGAGGCGCTCACCAGGTGCGTCGCGTCGAGGTTGCGGTCGTCGGGGAAGGCGTCGTCGTCCGCGGCGAAGAAGCGGTGCAGCGAGGCGGCGTAGTCCACGCCGAAGTGCTTGTAGCGCACGCCCAGTCCCATGTTGAGGTCCTTGCCGCCGAGGCCGCTGCGCAGCGCGAGCGTGTTGCGGTACCAGTACTCGAGCCCGGTGCGGACGTCGGCGGTGACGGCGCCGAGCTTGAGCTGGGCGTCGTAGGAGCGGTCCTCGAAGCCCCACGCGAGGTCGAGGCCCCAGGTGAGGGCATGGCGCTCGGCGGGATGGAACTGGAAGCCCGCCCCGGTCGTGAGCGTCGGCGCCACGAGTTCGCGCGTGCCGTTGCTCCAGTTGATGTAGGTCGTGGTCAGGTCCTTGGCCACGACGCCGAGGGTGATGGCGTCGTTGGGCATGTAGATCAGGCCCGCATCGAGCCCGGCCCCGAACGACGTCACGTGCTCGCCCACCAGCGTGTCGGGCAGGCTCTGCCGCACCAGCTTGAGCGTGCCGCCGAACGCCCAGTGGGGTCCGCGCTGGCGCGCGTACGACAGCCCGAGCGCGAGGTCGGAACTGCTCGCGAGGAACAGGTCGTCGCTCGAGAGCAGCAGCCGCTCGCCCGGATCCCAGCGGCCGTTGCCCTGGCCGTTGCCCGGCGTGGTCGGGTCGTTGTCGGTGCCGTAGTCGAGCCAGTCGCCCGGCTGCAGGCCGCCCGGCCGCGGCGTGATGGGGATGTCCTGCACGCCCACCCAGGTGCCGCTGATCCCGAACGCCGAACGGCGGTCGCCGCCCTCCGGCATCGGCCACACGACGGAGCCGAAGTCAAGGTTTACCAGCGAGCCGAACTGCTCCGCATGCTGGAGGAACGCCTCGCGATACGGCAGGTAGACCATGCCGGCGGGGTTCCAGTAGGGCGAGGTGGCGTCGTCGGCGACGGCGACGAACGCGCCGCCCATACCGAGCGCGCGGGCGCCCACGGGGATCTTGAGGAACTCCCCCGCGTACTTGGTGGCCGAGGCGGTGTGGGCGGAGCCCACGAGCAGCGATGCGGCCAGCAGCGCGCGGACGATGGGTCGGGTCATGCGGTTCCTCGTCGGTCGGTCGGGACGATGCGCGGCGAGCCTGCGGCTGCCGCGATCAGATGTCAACGGGACCGGGGACCGGCTTCCACTCCGGCATGCTCGCCTCGCCCAGCGGGCGGACGATGCGCCACTCGCCGCGCAGGCGCACGAGTTCGTTGCCGGTCCGGAACAGGCGCTCCTCGTCGAGACCGGACGGGATGTAGTGCACCTCGTACGTCAGCTGCACCACGCCGCCGGTCGCGCTGGAGATCCTCCAGCCCTCGAGCCACAGGTCGTCCGTCGGCGGAAGGAACCACAGCTGGCCGGGCAGCGGCAGGTCGTTGCGGCCCTCGACATAGCATTCGAACGCGCCGGCCGCATCGCCCTGCCGCAGCGACTCCCAGTAGGTCAGCAGCGTCATGCTGGGGGTGCGGAAGCGGGGGTCCACGCGCGCGCGCTCGCCCTGGCCCAGCAGCGAACCCGCCGCGAGCAGCACCAGCAGCCACACGCGCCAGCCGACGCGGCGTGCCGGCCCGGGGGCCGCGGTCGCCTCACTCCGTCGGACACCCGCTCCTACCCCATCGGCGCACGCCGGGGTCCCGGCCGCATCGGCCGCGGGTCGGGAGACGGGCTTGAGGAGGTCGAGCCGCACGGGAGCCTGTGAGCGGGTCCGGCGGACGCGTCCGGGCTTCGACGCCGGCGTGGATGCAGCCAAGGAGGAGAGGGCGCCACCTCCTGCGGCGCCCGTGTCATGGACACCAGTGTACTGGGCAAGCGGCGTTCCGCATCCACCAAGCGTGCGAATCGCCCGAGGGGGTAAGCGGAGCTGGCCTCGGACGGACGCGAAGTGAAGCGTCTAGCCCTTTCGACGCCTTGGACTTATGACGCCGCCGCCGCGCTTGCGATTGGCCGTCCCCGAAGGCCCCGTGGAGTCGCGCCGTCGTGCATCCCGCGCACGCTGTGGGCGGGCGGGCCCACGGCGGTCCCTGCGCTGGGGGAATCCGCTCGACTCCGCGGCGGCCCGCCGGCCGCGTGCGGGCGGCTCGGCTCGCCGCTCCCGGGTGGCGGGTGCCGCACGCCGG
>CAZMQP010000297.1:0-3738 GCA_964568385.1 uncultured bacterium | reverse complement strand
GTGCCGGTGATGTCGCTCGGCATCAGGTCGGGCGTGAACTGGATGCGGTTGAACTCGAGGTCGAGCACCTTGGCGAGGCTCGAGATGAGCAGCGTCTTGGCCAGCCCCGGCACGCCCACGAGCAGCACATGGCCGCCCGCGAACAGCGCGGTGAGCAGGTGGTCCACCACCTCGTCCTGGCCGACGACGGCCTTCTTGAGCTCGCCCACGATGCGCTCGCGGGCCTGGTTCAGCTGCTGGACGGCTTCGAGGTCGGATGGCGAGCCGGACACGTGGGCCTCTCGGGAGTCGGGATGCGCGGGCCCCGGGAGCGGTGGTCCGGGGCGATGGGGCCGCAGCGGGCGGCGTGCAGACGGGGAGCGTAGCGGACGCCGCGCGCGGGCGTCCACGCCGGCGGCCGTGCGCGGCTCGGCACGCGACCGGCGCGGGGCGCCGGCCGCACCGGTCACGGCAGCCGCACCATCCTCGCCGTGAGCCGCCGGCCGTCGGCGTGCTCGAGCCGGGCGAAGTAGATGCCGGGGCCGAGCGGACCGCCGCGCGAGCCGCGTCCGTCCCAGTCGAGCGCGTGGCGCCCCGAGGGGAAGGCGCGGGCGGCGACGCGGCGCACGAGCCGGCCCTGCACGTCGAGCACGTCGAGCGTCAGCCGGGCCGCCTCGGGCAGCGTGAACTCGATCCGCACCGAGCCCGCCGACGGATTCGGCCGCGGCGCACCCAGCGCGAACGGCAGCGCGGGCGCCGCGGGAGGCGCCGACGTGACGCACGGCGAGGGGCACGGCACCGACGGCACGACGGCCCCCGGGCGCAGCCGCACCCAGCGGCCCACCGACGGCACGCCCGCCGTGTCCACCACGAACAGCAGGTAGTCGCCCGGCGGTGCCACGTTGGCGTCGCGCGGCGAACGCACGGTGAACGCCGAGCCGGTCGGGTGCGGCTCGAAGCCGAGCGGCACGAAGCGCGCGTTCTGGTCGAACGCGTGCGTCGGGGCGCCGGGGCGGATGAGCGACATGGAGCGCAGGGCCGGCCCCTGGCAGGCGCACAGCGTGAACGCCTGGTCGTAGGCGAGCGTCTCCGGCACGGCGGTGATCTCGGGGCGGAGCGCCGGCGTGCCCGCGGCGTCGGCGAACAGGTAGGGCGGCGAGTAGACCTCGGCCGAGTCACGGCGCGTGTCGGCGATGAAGCCGCCGCCGGTGAGCACGCGCGCGTCGGGCAGCAGCACGGCGGTCGAGTGGTAGCCGCGGATCGCCGGCGCGGTGGCCAGCGGCGGCGACCACGTGCGCGTGACCGGGTCGAAGATCTGCGGCTGGCGCTGCGCGAGCGCGGTGTTCTTGCGCTGGGCGTCGCCGCCCAGCACCAGCGCGCGGCCGTCGGGCAGCATCACCGTGTTGTGGTCGATGCGCGGCAGCATGCCGCCGACCGGCTGCCAGCCGGCGGTCTGGCCGAGCGAGTCGAGTTCGAGCAGGCCGGTGAGCGCGGGCTGCTGGTCGCCGCCGCTCTTCATGAACAGGTTGGGGCGCAGCGCCACGCCCGAGGCGCCCGAGAACAGCGAGCCGATGGCGCCGTGCCAGCCGCGCGTGGGCGAGAGCGGGTCGGGGTCGAGGAAGCGGCTGGAGTCGGTGATGGCCGCGTACAGCACCTTCCCCTGCGGCGTCAGGAACATGTACGGGTAGAGGTACTGGTCGTAGAGCGGCGCCCAGTCGAGCCGCGTGAACCGCGAGCCCGCCGGCGCCGCCGGATCGAACCGCTCGGGCGTCGAGACGGTGACCGAGCCGAGCGGCCAGTACAGCATCATGCCGCCCGCGCGCGGCGACGGGGCGGAGTCCTGCGGCACCGGCGTCCACACGGCCGGGAACGACGGGTCGAGCGGCGGCCCCAGCGCCCACAGGTCGGCGAGCAGCCCGGTCGAGGCGTCGCCCCCGTCGGCGTCGCCGCCCCACACCAGGATGCGGTCGCCGACGTCGTCGAACGCGAACGCCGCGCGCGTGCGCGCCGGCGGCGACACGAGCGCCCCGGTGTGGACCGCCCACGGGTGCGGCGCGTGGCGCGAGCGCGCCACGCCGGCGCCGAGCACGCGCTCGCCGCGCTCGTTGTAGGTGAACAGCGGCTGCGGCTCCGCGGGCGCCGGCGCCGCGGTCTTGGCGAGCGCGGTCCAGGCATAGGTCGTGTCGGCGAGGCTCGTGTTGCCGCGCGACAGGAACCAGGTGTCGTCGAGCGTGCCCGAGGCGCCCTCGCCGCCGAACACGGTCATGCGCCGTGGCTTGGTCACCGGATTGCGCGCGCGCAGGTCCATGAGCGCGACGTGCCCGGTGCGGGGCGCGGGCGAGGCGGTGGCCGGCGTCAGTTCGCTCCAGCGGTGCGGTCCGCGCAGCGTCAGCGACCAGACGCGGTTGTCGCACAGGGCGCCGGCGGAGTCGCGCCCGCCGAAGACCAGCATGCGCGGGTAGCCCGCCGCCTGTCCGCCGGGCGGGCCCGGATCGTACACGGCGGTGTGGCCGTACCGCGGGCCGGGGCCGGCGCCCGCGGGGGTCACGCTCTCCCAGCGGAAGCGGTTCTGCGCGCGGCTGGCGTACACCAGCCGCCACACGTCGCCGAGCGCCTGGCCGGCGCCGCCGCGGCCGCCGAACACGTAGAGCGTGTCGCACAGCGAGTCGCAGCCGAGCGGCACGAACGCGAGGCCGTGGTCGCTGCGCCCGGGCGGCACCGGCGAGCCCGCCAGCAGCTGCACGGGCGACCACACCCAGCGCACGCCCGAGGACGCCTGGCGCCGCTCGTAGCGCCACACGTCGGCGTGGGCCCCGGCGGCATCGCGGCCGCCGAACAACGTGAACTGGCGGAATCCGAACGCCGCCCGTGCGCCTTCGCGGGCCGACGGCCCGCCGGGGTTGGGGCGCTGCGCCCAGTGCACCTCGGGCGAGGCGCGCGAGGCGAGTTCGCGCAGCTCGCCGGTGACGCCGCTCGCGGTCTCGCCGCCGAACATCGGCAGGCTGTAGTGGTCCACGCCGCTCTGCACCAGCACGCTGCCGTCGGGCATCGGCAGCGCGTTGGACGAGATGCGCCGGAACGCCATGTCGTCGTCGGCCGCCCAGCCGCGCGTGACGGGGTTCGAGTAGAAGCGCGCGTCGAAGGTGGCGGTGTGCGGCGAGTTGAACCGGATCCCGGCCGAGCCGCCGAACACGGCGTAGCGGCCGTCGGGCAGCATGGCGTGGCCGCCCTCGTGCAGCGCGTGGCCGGCGTGCGGCACGCGCACCATGGGCCACGAGGCGGGCGGCCCGGTGTCGGGCAGCAGCACGCGCGCGGAGGTGGCGGCGTCGGAGTAGAGCACCACGGTGGTGTCGCCGCGGCCGCGCAGCACGGCGCAGTCGGTGGCCTGCTCGCCGGTGAAGAAGAGCGGCGACCACTGCCCCATCACGTTCGCCTGGGCGTGCGCGTCGCGGGGAGCCGCGGTGGCCGCGAGGGCGAGCGGGGCGGCGAGCGCGAGCAGCAGGCGGCGGGCGGGGTGCATGGGGCGGCTCCGGGGCGGGGCGCCGGTCGCGGCGCGGATCGTCGCGACTGGGCTTATCCGATGATTGAACCCGCACGGAGGGGGGCTCGGCAATAGCGGATTGCGTGCGGGAAGGGGCGTGCCTGCCGCGCCGCCCGGGTCAGCGCCTCGGCTGCAGGCGCGCCAGGCGGACGCGCGGGCCCTCGCCGGGGTCCTCGGTCCAAGCGGCCCAGGCGGCGCCGTCGCCGGCGGCGGCCACG
>CAZMQP010000296.1:1488-3743 GCA_964568385.1 uncultured bacterium | reverse complement strand
GATGCGGTCGAGCACCGACTGCGGCGCCATGCCGGCGGCGTGCGTGTGGTTGTAGACCACGTCCATCACCACGCGCAGCCCGAGGCGCGACAGCCCCGCCACCATGGTGCGGAACTCGGCGATGCGCGGGAGGCCGTCGGGCGACGTGGCGTAGCTGCCCTCGGGCACGCCGTAGTGCACCGGGTCGTAGCCCCAGTTGAATCCGTCGCGGCTGCGCACGCGCGCCACGGCCGCCTGCTGCTGGTCGGAGTCGGGCGGCATCGCCGAGAGGTCGCCGGGCGAGGCCCAGCTCGCGCGGTCCTCGGGTACCGTGGCGAGGTCGAAGACCGGCAGCAGATGCACGTGCGTGAGCCCCGCCTCGGCGAGCGCGCGCAGGTGGCGCGTGCCGTTCGACTCGATCGCGAACGCGCCGTAGGTGCCGCGCAGCGCCTCGGGCACCGAGGCGTCCGAGGCGCTGAAGTCGCGCACGTGCAGCTCGTAGACACTGGCGTCCTCGAGCGCGGCGAGCGGCGGCTTGGTGAGGCCGGCCCAGCCCGCGGGCATCGCCGCCGGGTCCGACAGGTCGGCGAACTGCGTGCGGCCGCCGTCACGCGACAGCGCGCGCGAGTAGGGGTCGGTCACGCGCACGGTCTCGACCCGGGCGGTCGAGGGCATGAAGACGGTGACCTCGTAGAGGTAGTAGCGCCCGCGCCAGGCCGCCGGGCCCGCGGCGGTCCAGGTGCCTCCCTCGCGCGTCATGTCCACCGTGGCGGAGGGCTGCGGCGTGCGGGGCCCGTCGAAGACGAGCAGGCGCACCTGCCGCGCCGTCGGCGCCCACACGCGCACGCGCGGCGCGCCCGCGGCCCACGTCACGCCCAGCTCGGCGTCGGTGGCGAACAGCGCGTCGAGCACGCCCGGGATCTGCAGCCCGGTCGCATCGCCCGAGCCGCCGTCGGCGCTCAGCATCGAGACGGCCACCTGGCCGCGCAGCCACGCCTCGGCCTTCGAGGCGTCGGCGGCGCCCAGGCGCAGCACGCTGGCGCCCGCCAGGTGCGGGAAGCGCTCGCGCAGCGCTGCCGGCACCGGCCCGGGCTCGGCGGTGAGGGTCGCGGCTTCGCCCCCCGTGACGCCCTCTCGCGTCAGGCGCAATGAGGCGGTGGCCGAGTGATGCAGGCGCAGCGTGGCGCCGGGCGCGATCGCGGCGGGCCACAGGATGACGTCGCGGTCCACCCAGTGGGCGCGCGCGCGGGAGAGGTCCCCGAAGCGGAGCGCCGCCACGTCGGGAGGCGCGGCCGCGAGCTCGTTGCGGCCGGAGACCACGTAGGCCTCCCGCATCGCGCCCAGGTCGAGGAACTGGTCGGGGCCCGGGTCCTTCTGGTCGCCCTTGTGGATGATGAGTCCGAGGCGCTTGGCCGCGGGCTTGAGCCGCACGTCCCAATAGACGCCGAAGTCGGTGCGGCCGGTGGGAGGGAGCGGCGCGTTCCACGGCGTCTCGCTCGCCGCGTCCTCCCAGGTGTGCAGCCCCCAGCCGTCATAGTCGGCGCGCGGCCGGTGGTAGTGGATGCGCGCGGTGTTCGGAGCGAGCGCGGGGGCGGGACCCTGGGCGTGGACCGGGCGGTCGGCGGCCTCCGCCGCCAGCGACAGCGTGAGCGCGAGGGCGAGCAGCAGCGGGCGCGGGCGGGAACGCATCACGGGGGCATCCTCCGGTGGGGGCCTTGCGGGCGGCGATGGCGCATTCTCGGCGAGCGGAGGGGACGCGGCAACCGCATGCCGCGGGGCGCGTTGGCGCGCCGGCGCGACACGTCCGGCCGGCTGCCCCTCGAGGCGCGTTCGTGTAGTATCGCGGCACTTTCCCGACTCCTTCCTCCCGTCGGTCGCGGCCCCCTCGGGCCGGCGGCCGTGTATCCGAGAGAGGCCCTCCATGGCGGCGAGTGCGGTGTACATCGTCGGCGCGGCGCGAACGCCCGTCGGCAAGTTCCTCGGCGGGCTCGGCTCGCTCAAGGCCTCGGACCTCGGCGCCATCGCCATCCGCGAGGCGATGTCGCGCGCCGGCGTGGCCGGCGACCAGGTGGACGAGGTCATCATGGGCCACGTCGTGCAGGGCGGGCAGGGCCAGGCGCCGGCGCGGCAGGCGCAGATCAAGGCCGGCATCGACCCGAGGGCCGGCGCGGTCACCATCAACAAGGTGTGCGGCTCGGGGCTCAAGGCCGTGATGCTGGGCGCCCAGGCCATCAAGGCCGGCGACGCGGACTGCATCGTGGCCGGCGGCCAGGAGA
>CAZMQP010000296.1:0-1478 GCA_964568385.1 uncultured bacterium | reverse complement strand
GGTGCACGTTCAACGCCTGCCACATGATCGAACTGGCGCAGTACACCGCCGAGAAGGCCAAGCTGAGCCGCGAGCGGCTCGACCAGTTCTCGGTGGACAGCCAGCGCAAGGCCGCGGCCGCGTGGGCCGAGGGCCGGTTCACCGCCGAGACCGTCAAGGTGTCGATCCCGCAGCGAAAGGGCGACCCGCTGGTGGTGGCGCAGGACGAGTCGGTGCGCGCCGACTCCACGATCGAGGGCCTCGCCAAGCTGGGTGCGGTCACCAAGGACCGAGGCGGCATGATCACCGCGGGCAACGCGCCCGGCCTGAACGACGGCGGCGCCGCTCTGGTGCTGATGAGCGAGGCGCGCCTCAAGGCCACGGGCGCCAAGCCGCTGGCGCGGATCACCGGCTACGCCACCGGCGGCGGCGAGCCCAAGGACCTGTTCTTCGCGCCCATCGACGCCGTCGAGCGCCTGATGAAGAAGCTCGATGTGAAGATCGGCCACTTCGACCTGATCGAGGCCAACGAGGCGTTCGCGGCGCAGGCGCTGGCCGACGGCGACGCCCTGGGCTGGGACTGGGACCGCGTCAACGTGAACGGCGGCGCGGTGGCGATCGGCCATCCGATCGGGGCGAGCGGCGCGCGCGTGCTGACCACGCTGCTCTACGCGCTCGCGGCGCGCGGCAAGACGACCGGCCTCGCCACGCTGTGCCTGGGCGGCGGCAACGCCGTGGCGCTCTCGGTGGAGCGGGTGTCGTGAGCGCGCCGGCGGCCGAGTCGGCGGTCACCGTGAGCGCGCACATCAAGCGCGTCGCCGTGGTGGGCGGCGGCACCATGGGCAACGGCATCGCGCAGGTGTTCGCGACGACCGGCTTCCCGGTGCAGCTGATCGACGTCAAGCCGGAGTTCGTGGATCGCGCGCTCGCCGGCATCGGCAAGAGCCTCGAGCGGGTGGCCAAGAAGCAGAACTGGGACGAGCCGCGCGCGCGGGAGATCCTGGGCCGCATCTCGGGCAGCACGCAGCTCGAGTCCGCGAAGGACTGCCAGCTGATCGTGGAGGCGGTGACCGAGGACTTCGCGGTCAAGCAGGGCATCTTCGCCACGCTCGACGCGGCCGCACCGGCCGACGCCATCCTCGCCAGCAACACCTCGAGTATCTCGATCACCCGGATCGCCGCGGTGACGAAGCGGCCCGCGCAGGTGATCGGCATGCACTTCATGAACCCGGTGCCGGTGATGGCGCTGGTCGAGATCATCCGCGGCATCGCCACGTCCGACGCCACCTACGCCATCACCGAGGAGCTGTCGCGCCGGCTCGGCAAGACCCCGGTCGAGGTGCAGGACCACCCGGGGTTCGTGTCCAACCGCATCCTGATGCCGATGATCAACGAGGCCGTCTACACCCTGATGGAGGGTGTCGCGACCCGCGAGGCCATCGACTCGGTGATGAAGCTGGGCATGGCGCACCCGATGGGACCGCTGGCGCTCGCCGACC
>CAZMQP010000295.1:0-3744 GCA_964568385.1 uncultured bacterium | reverse complement strand
CGTGCGCGAGGCGCCGCGCCTCGCGGCGCCTCGCGTGCTCGAGCGGGGGGCGCCCGGCTGGCCGGCCGCCCTCGACGCGCTCGCCGACGTGCCGCCGCGGCTGCACGTGCGCGGCGGCCGCCTGCCGGCGGCCGCGCACACCGTCGCCATCGTCGGCGCCCGAGCGGCCACCGCCTACGGGCGCGGCCTCGCCCACCGGCTCGCCTGCGACCTCGCCGCGTCCGGTTACACGGTGGTGAGCGGGCTGGCGCGCGGCATCGACGCGGCGGCCCGCGAGGCCGCGCTGGCCGGCGGCGGCGACACGGTGGCGGTGCTCCCCGGCGGCCTCGACACCATCATCCCGCCCGAGCACGCCGGTCTCGCCGAGCGCATCGCCGAGCGCGGGGCGCTCGTGGCCGAGACCCCGCACGGCGGCCCGTTCGGGCGCGGCGCCTTCGTGCGCCGCAACCGCCTCATCGCGGCGCTCGCCGCCGCCACGGTGGTGGTGGAGGCGGGGGAGCGCAGCGGCGCACTGACGACCGCCGCGGTCGCCGAGCGGCTGGGGCGCCTGCGACTGGCGGTGCCGGGAGATCTCGACCGCCCCGGTTCACAGGGCCCGCTGGGCCTGCTGCGGCGCGGCGCGCTCGTGTGCGCCGACGCCGGGGACGTGCGCGCGGCGCTGGCACGCGCGGGCCACGCGCCGCCCGGGACCGGCGCGCGTGCGCGGCTGGCGGCCGTGCTCTCGGCCGAGCCGCTGCCGCCCGAGCGGCTCGCCACCGCCGCCGGGATGGCGGTGGACGAGGCGCTGGCGCACCTGCTGGCGCTCGAATGGGCGGGCGTCGCGGCGGCGCATCCGGGCGGCCGCTGGGCCCGGCGCGCGTGAGGGCGTCGCACGTGGCCGAGACGGCGCTGCTGCACGCCACCTCGGCCGCGCTCGGGGCCCTGCCGTGGCGCACCGCGATCGCGGTCGGGGCGAGCCTCGGGGGCGCGCTCCACCGGGCCGGACTGCGCGTGCGCGTGGCGCGGGAGAACCTCGCCATCGCGTTCCCGGAGATGGAGCCGGCGGCTCGCGAGCGGCTGCTGGCGCGCCACTACGCCGAACTGGGCCGCGCCGCCGCCGAGTACCCGCATCTCGGCCGGCTCGTGCGCGCGCCGCGCGACGAGGTGTTCGCCGCCTACGAGGGCGAGGCGCATCTGCACGAGGCCGCCGCCCGCGGCCGCGGCGTGCTGCTGGTGACCGGGCACTTCGGCAACTTCGAGCTGCTGGGCGCCAGCATCGGGCGCCTGCACCCCGTGGACTTCGTGTTCCGTCCCCCCAGCAACCCGGGCGCCGGGCGCTGGCTGCTCTCGGTGCGTGCGGCGGCCGGGGTCGGGCAGCTCACCACCAGCGGCGGCATCAAGCGCGTCTTCCAGGCGCTTCGCGCGGGGCGGTGGGTGGCGCTGCTCGGCGACCAGGACGCGCGGCGCGAGGGCGTGTTCGTGCCGTTCCTGGGGCGGACCGCCAGCACGCCGGCCGGGCCGGCCCGCATCGCGCTCGCGACCGGGGCGCCCATCGTCTTCGGCGCCATCCACCGCGCTGGCGACGGACGGCACTGCGTCCGCATCGCGCCGCCGATCGTGCCCGAGGGCGACCCGCGCGACGAGGCGGCGGTGCGGGCGCTGACGCTTCGCCATACGCAGGCGCTCGAGGCGGCGGTGCGCGCGCATCCCGAGGCCTGGTTCTGGCTGCACCGACGGTGGAAGACCCGGAGTCCCGAGGAGGTGACCTGATGCATCGCCACGAGCACCGCGTTCGCTACGCCGACGTGGACGCGATGGGCTGGGTGTACTACGGCCGCTACCTGACGCTGTTCGAGATCGGACGTGCGGAGATGATGCGCTCGCTGGGACGGAGCTACGCCCGCGTCGAGCGCGAGGACGGCGTGCTGCTGCCGGTGATCGACGCGCGCTGCCGCTACCTGCGCGGCGCGCGCTACGACGAGGCGGTGACGATCGAGACCGGAGTCATCGACCGCGGGCGCGCCACCCTCCGGTTCGGCTACCGCATCCTCGGCGAGGATGCCGCCACGCTGGCGCTGGGCTTCACGCAGCACTGCCTGGTGGACCGGAGTGGCCGGCCGATGCGGCCGCCCGCCGCGCTCACGACGCTGCTCGCACGGGCGCCGGGGGTCGAGGAGCCGCTGGCGCGCGAGATGACGGGCGGGATCAGTCCGCCCGGCCGGTGAACCCGAGCTCGTTCCTGCGGGGCGGCTCGGCCGGCAGGCGGATCTCGCCGAACTGCTTCTCGTAGTTGGCGAGGTTCTCACCCAGCGCGCGCAGCAGCCCCTTGGCCGACTGCGGCGTCATGACGATGCGCGAGAACACCCGCGCCTTGGGCAGCCCGGGCAGCAGACGCGCGAAGTCGAGGATGATCTCCGAGGGCGAGTGGGTGATGAACACCACGTTGGAATAGATGCCCTCGGCCTCCTTCTCACCGAGGCCGATCTCGATCTGCTGCTGCGTGGGAACGGGCTGCTCCGCCATGCGAGGCCTCCTCGGGTGGGTACGGCCCGCCATGCTGCGTGAGTCCGGCCGGGCGGGTCAAGAACGGCGCGGCTCCGGCCGATGACCCCAGGGAGCCCCGCGGCCGCCCGCCTCGAGGCCACCCTCCCATGGACCAGCCCGCCCGCCCGCACACCCGCCCGACGGACGCCGCGGCTCCCGCCGCCCGCGTGCTGTCGGCATTGCTGGCGGCGGAGGCCGACCTCGCCGCGCTCGAGCGCATGCTCGCAGCCTGGGCCGTGCACCCCGACGGCGGCGCCGCCGACCGCGCGTGGCTCCTGCGCTGGGACGCCCGGCACGGGCTGCTGGTGCTCGAACGCGAACAGGCGGCCGAGACGCCGTCCCAGCCTCTCGCCGACTGGCTCGGCCACGCGCGCCGCGCGGCGCCCGAGGCTCCCGACCGGCTCGAGCGCCGCATGCCGTGGGGGATCGCGCCCGCGTCGCTCGCCCCCGAACTCGCGGACGCCTGGCGCACGAGCGGCAGCGCCGCCTCGGTCCGCGGCGCCGGCGAGGGCACGCCGTGGGCCGACGCACCGACGGTGAGCGCGATCGCGCTGCGCCGCGGTCCGCGGCCGCACGCACTGCTCGTGATGGCGTCAGCCGGCCGGCCGGAGGCGGACCTCGAGGCGATGCGGGAGACCGCGACGCTGGCGCTGGAGTCGCAGGCGCGCACGGCGGAGACGCGGCGGCGTGCACGCCAGGCGGCGGCGATGGCGGAGTTCGCGCGGCTGTCGGTGTCGGCCGTCAACGTCGCCGAGGCGATGCACCTGCTGGCGCGTCATGCGGCGCAGGGTGTCTCGGCCCGCGGCGCCGCCGTGTTCCGCCGCACGCGCGAGGGATCGCTGGAACTCGCGGTGACGCATGGCCCGGCGGCGCTGCGCGAGCCCTTCGCACTCGCCTTCCGCGACGCGGCCGAGGAGGTGTCCCGCCACGGCCACCTGGTCTCGGGCGAGTCGGGCGCCGAGTGCGCCGGCCTGCCGCCGGGAGTGGCGGGGGAGACCAGCGTCTGGGCGCTGCTGCCGCTCGCGGCCTATGGGCATCCGCATGGCGTGCTGCTCGTGCATGACGGACTCGAGCGCGAGCACCCGGGGTTCGAGCGCGGCGACCTCGAGCACCTCTCCGCGCTCGCCGACCATGCCGCCCTGCTGCTCGAGCACGCCGAACGGCTGTCGCGCCAGGAGTCGCTGGAACGCGCGATCCGCGATCACACCGCGCGCCTGCACG
>CAZMQP010000294.1:0-3755 GCA_964568385.1 uncultured bacterium | reverse complement strand
GGAGATGAGCGAGACGGCCGAGATCCTGCGCTCGGCCACGCCGCGCAGCGTCGTGCTGCTGGATGAGATCGGCCGCGGCACCGCCACCTACGACGGCCTCGCGCTCGCGTGGGCCGTGACCGAGCATCTCCACGAATCCTCGGGCCCGAGGCCGCGCACCATCTTCGCCACCCACTACCATGAGCTCACCCAGCTCTCGGAGCGCCTGCCGCGGCTGGCCAACGTGCACGTGGCGGTCAAGGAGTGGGGGGACGGCGTCGTGTTCCTGCACCGGATCGTGGATGGGCCCGCCGACCGCAGCTACGGCATCCACGTCGCCCGCCTGGCGGGCCTGCCCGCCTCGGTGCTGGCGCGGGCCGCCGTGGTGCTCGCCGAGCTCGAGAGCGAGCGCACGGTGGAACATCTGGAGTCGGCCGCGCCGCCGCGCCGCGCGGCCGCGGCCCCGGCCGCGCTGCCGCTGTTCGAGGCCGCCGCGCCGCCGCCGCCGCACCCGCTCGTCGAGGAGCTCGCGGGCCTCGACCCCGACGCCCTGACCCCCATGCAGGCTCTGCAGCGCCTGTCGGACTGGAAGCGGAGACTGAAGACGCCCGAGGGCCGGTGACGGAGGTGCCGGTGGCGCGTCCAAGGACTAGGATGGGCCCGGTCGGCCGAACGGCGGCCCCCGAACCCAAGGAGGTGGCCCCATGAGACTCCATCGGATCCTCGCGCTCATCGTGTTCGCGCTGCTGGCGGTCTCCGCCCGGTCCGAGGCGCGGCCCTTCAAGCCCCCGACGCTGATCGACGCCGTGCGCGGCACCGGTTACACCATCCCCGCCGCGTGGTCCGGCATCTGGCAGTACGAGGACTCCACGTACCAGTGTACGCCGCGCGTGCTGACCGGGACCGACTCCGGACTCGACACGCTCTGCGCCGGGACGAGTTTCGAGCCCGACACGACCGAGGGCATCAACTATGACTGCACCGGCACCGTGACGGACACGTTCGTGGACATCACGTGCACGGGCGCGATCAAGTTCGAGGGCTGTTCGGCGACGTTCGAGACGCGCAGCATCGGCAACCGCACCGGCGAGACGTTCATCGCCACCACCACGATCTCGACGACGTGGACGCCGCCCGGCTGTGCGTTCCAGCCCAACACCTGCGAGCAGATCGTCTCGCGCAACACCCGCATCGCGCCGCAGCCCGAGGGTTGCGCCACGCCGGCATTGCAGGGCACGTGGGGGGCGCTGAAGAGCCGGTATCGCTGAGGCGAAGCGGAACGCGCGGCTCGAGCGCGCGCTCAGCGCCTACTCGGCGCCGTTCCTCGCGCCCCGCCGCCGCTCCCGCGCGCTCGGCAGCGGCAGCCTCGTGCCGGGCTCGTGGGCGGCACGCTTTGCGGAGGGCTCGCCCACCTGGATGAGGGCGGTGGCGAGCGCGCGCCTCGCGTCGGCTCGCGCGTCGGCCACGGGCGGGCCCTGGGCGCTCTCGGCCCGATGCGCCTGCAGCCGCTTCCAGTGGGCGGGGCGGCGCGCCTCCAGCCACTGCTCCAGGTCGGCGGCGCACTTGAACCACGCCACCACGTCGGAGAGCGGCGCCCGGCGCTCGCAATCGCGCGGGTCGTACTCGCGGCACAGCACGGGGTGCTCGCCGTAGATCCTGCAGCGCCTGTCCTCGCCCAACTGGTCGCAGACGGCCTCGATGTGCAGGTACCAGCGCTCGGGCTTCTCCACGTACAACTCGAGGTTGCGGTGGTGCAGCACCCAGATCCACTGGTCGTACTCCCACGGGGACCTCGGCGCGTCCACCTCGATGCTCACGGTCTCGCAGCAGCGCGAGCACCCGGCGCACAGGTCGGCGTTCTCCTCGGCGCTCAGCTGGAGCGAGGAGCGGGTGTCCTCGGCGGTGCCGGTGGCGTCTTCCATGTCAGTCGCGGTCCCGCTTCTTCTTCTTGCGGTCCTTGTCGCCGTCGCCGGCCATCCACTTCCAGACCACGCCGACGATCGCCAGCACGATCGAGGCGAGCAGCAGCGAGCCCGGCTCGGAGACGCGGAAGCCGGGCACGAGGTAGGCGGTCAGCGCCAGCATCCCGGCGTTGAGCACCAGGAGGAAGAGCCCCAGCGTCAGCAGCGTCAGGGGCAGCGTCAGCAGGAACAGCACGGGCTTCACCACGGCGTTCACGAACCCGAGCACGACGGCGGCGAGCAGCGCCACCTTCCAGTCGCGCACGTCGAACCCGGGCAGGTTCTGCGACAGCAGCAGCATGGCGCCCGCGGTGACGGCGAAGTGCCCGAGGAATCGGATCATCGGATGCCCTCCAGCGTGCCCTCGAGCACCTCGAGGCAGTTCTCGTAGCGGCCGAAGCTCGGCATCAGGTACACGCCGCTCGCCATCGTCTTGCACTGGTTGAGCAGTTCGCGCGCCAGCTCGACACCCACCTTCTGGCCCTCGTTGCCGGCGTCGTGCATGCGCTGCCGGATCCAGTCGGGCACCGTGATGCCGGGCACCTCGTTGTGCAGGAACTCGGCGTGACGGAACGACTGCAGCTGCAGGATGCCGATCAGCAGCGGAATGCGCGGCATGCCGCCCAGCTTCTCGAGGAACTGCTCCCAGCACGCCAGTTCGTACACGGGCTGCGTCATCACGAACTGGGCGCCGTTGTCGAGCTTCTTGCGGAAGCGCTCGATCTCGACGTCCAGGTCCTCGGCGGTCGGGTTGACGCCGCAGCCGACCGCGAACTGGGTGCGGCCGCCGATGGCCGAGCCGGCCTGGTCGGTGCCGTCATTGAGCTGCCGCACGATCTTGATGAGCCCCATCGAGTCGGTGTCGTACACGGCGGTCATGTTGGGGTAGTCGCCGAGCGAGGGCGGGTCGCCCGTGAGGCACAGGATGTTGTGCAGGCCCACGGCGTGCGCGCCCAGCAGTTCGGACTGCAGCGCCATCAGGTTCCGGTCGCGCGTCGTGTAGTGGAGGATGACTTCCATCCGGGGCAGCGCGGTGTGGATCTGGAACGCCAGCGACATGGCGCTCATGCGCGTGCGCGCCATGGGGGAGTCGGCGATGTTGATGCAGTCCACGCCGCGCTCGGCCATGAGCCGGGCGCCCGCCATCACCTTCTGCGTGTTGATGCCGCGCGGCGGGTCGATCTCGACGCTCACCGTGAAGCGCGACTTCATGAGCGTGAGCAGCGAGGGCTCCTCGCGCGGCGCCGCCGGGGTCTCGGCGGCGGGCGTGCGCTCGAGGATGTGCACCTCGGCGCCCGAGGGCAGCTTCTCGGCGGGCAGGTGCGAGGCCAGCCGCTCGCGCATGGCGCGGGTGTGGGCCGGGGTCGTGCCGCAGCAGCCGCCGATCAGGCGCACGCCCATGTCGGCGGCGCGGGCGGCGAAGTCGGCGAAGTAGTCGGGGTGGGACAGGTAGACGTAGCGGCCCTCGACGAACTGCGGCAGGCCGGCATTGGGCATCGCGGAGACGGGCGTGCCCTCGGCGGCGGCCAGCACCTCGACCAGCACCTCGAGGATGGGCTGCGGGCCGACGCCGCAGTTGACGCCCACCACGTCGGCGCCCGCCTGCTTGAGCGCCTTCACGACCAGCGTGGGCGTGTGGCCGTAGCGCGTCTTGCCGTCGAGGCCGAACGTCATCTGCGCGATGATGGGCACGTCCAGCGTCACGCTGCGGACCGCCCGGATGGCCGCGAGGATCTCGTTGAGGTCCTGGAACGTCTCGAGGATGAAGGCGTCGGGGCCGCCCTCGAGCACGCCCTCGGCCTGCTCGCGGAAGGC
>CAZMQP010000293.1:0-3772 GCA_964568385.1 uncultured bacterium | reverse complement strand
GCGGCTTCGTAGGCGGGCACGCGCTGCGCGAGTAGCGCCGCGATGGCGCCGGTGAGCACATCGCCCATGCCGGCGGTCGCCATGGCGGGGTTGCCCGCGGGGCTCACCGCCGTGCGGCCGTCGGGCGAGGCGATCACCGTGGGCGAGCCCTTGAGCAGCACGACGGCGCCCCAGGCGCGCGCGCATTCGGCCGCCACATCGATGCGTCGCGCCTCGACCTCGGCCGCCGGCAGGCCGAGCAGGCGCGCCATCTCGCCGACGTGCGGTGTCAGCACCGTGCCCGCTTGGCGCGACGCCAGCCGTTCGGGCAGCACGCCCGCCGCCGGCGAGAGGGCATGCAGGGCGTCGGCATCGATCACCAGCGGCGCCGTGAGCTTGCCGATCAGTGCTCGCGCGAGTCGCGCGCTCCCCGCGTCACGCGAGAGCCCCGGCCCCAACGCCACTGCACCACCGTGTGAGGCCTCCTCGAGCACCTGCGCCTCGGCGCTGGCGGCGAGCGATCGCCGCACGGTCTCACCGCAGGCCACGGCCATCAGTTCGGGAAGCGCGGCCAGCATCGCGTCGGCCACGCTCGCGGGCACGCACGCGCGAACGTAGCCTGCGCCCATGCGATAGGCGCCGCGCGCCGCGAGCAGCGCTGCGCCGGTCATGCCGGCCGCGCCGCCCACCACCAGCACCCGGCCCGCTTCGCCCTTGTGCGCGCGCGGGTCGCGAGTCGGCAGCCACGCGGCGACGCGCTCGGCATCCAGCCACTCCACGCCCTCGGTCTCGGGTGGCAGGAGCCCGATGTCCACCACCTGCAGGTCGCCGCGCAGCGTGCGGCCCGGGTGCAGGATGTGCCCGTGCTTCGGGGTGCCGAACGTGACGGTCAGGTGGGCGTGCACGGCATCGGCGACGGCGGCGCCGGTGTCGGCGGAGACGCCCGTGGGCACGTCCACGGCCACGATGCGCGTGCCGGTGGCACGCAGGCGGTTGAGGGCCGCGGCCGCCGCCGCCACGGCGCCCACGAGCGGCACGCGTGCGCCGGTGCCGAGCATGGCGTCCACGGCCAGGTCCCACGGTCCCTCGCCGACCAAGGCGGCCAGGGCCGGCTCGCTCGAGGCGTCCTCGGGGCGCACGCCCGCCGCTTCGAGCGCCGCGAACGGCGTGCGCGCGTCGCCGCGGACCGCGGCCGCCGGCGCCAGCAGCCCGACCCGCACGTGGGCGCCCATCGCCTTCAGGTGCCGCGCGGCCACGAAGCCGTCGCCGCCGTTGTTGCCGCCGCCGCACAGCACGAGCACGCGCCAGGCGAGTGGATCGCCGAGATGGCGCGCGATCGCGTCGGCCACGCCGCGCCCCGCCCGCTCCATCAGCGCTTCGCCGGTCGCCCGGCCGCTCGCGATCGTGCGCTCATCCAGGCCGCGCGACTCCGCGGCCGTGAGCGACCTCATCCGTGGCGGCGGCCGCGCGACCGGCCGTCGTGCGACAGGTCGCGCACGAGCCGCTTGCGGTACTCCGCGTCCTTCTCGACCCGTTCGAGCAGCGCCGGGTCATGCGACAGGAACGGCAGGTCGAACAGTTCGGGCTCGGCCTCCTGGATCAGGTAGATGCGCTCCTGCTCCTGCCGCTGGAACTGCACCGCGCGCTCGACGTTGTCGAACGACTTGCCGGGCAGGAACGTCTCGTGGAACACGTCGAACACGTAGACGTGGAAGCGGCCGTCACCGGCCACGCCGTCGGGAGCCGCGTACACCTTCGCGCGCGAGGCGCGCACCTTCTCACCGCTCATGTCGTCTCCTCCGGGAGTGCGCCCCGCACGCGGGGCGAGGGTCCGTTCAGCTCGTCCACGATGCGGACGAGCTGGTGCACGTCATCGATGTCATGGTCGGCGCCGGAGTCCTGGGTGTCGAAGGTGTCGCCATAGCGCGCGAACACCGTGCGCATGCCGAGCAGGCGGCCGCCCACCACGTCACGCTCGGCCCAGTCCCCCACCATCATCGCGTGGCGGGGCTCGACCGCGAGCCGGCGCAGCACCTCGCGGAACGGCGCCGGCGAGGGCTTGCGCTCGCCGGTGTCGTCGAAGGTCACCACCGCGTCGAACACATGGTGGAGCTGCAGGTAGCACAGCCGCAGCCACACCTGCAGCCGCGGCGCGTCGGAGACGACGCCCAGCCGGATGCCGCGCTTGGTCAGTTCGAGCAGCGTCAGGTGGACGTGCGGGTAGGTGACGAGCGCCGATTCGCGCGCCCGCCGGTAGCCGACGATGCCGGCCGCCAGGATGCGGGGATCCACCTCGCCGAACTCGCGCTGCAGCAGCTCGTCGAAGACGCGCTGGGACTCGAGCCCGAGTTCCTGGTACAGCGTGTCGATGCGCTGGCGCAGCTGCTCGCGCGGGATCCGGAAGCCGGCGTCGATCATGCCGTCGATCGCGGCCTCGATCGAGGCCTCCTTCATCTTCATGAAGTCGGTCAGGGTGTTGTCGAGGTCGAACACGATGGCCTGGATCAAGCGGTGCCTCCCGGGGACGGCGCGCGGCATGCGCGGCAGCATCCGCCGCATCGTAGCCGACCGACCGTCCGGGCGGGAGCCGCCGCCACCCGGCTCACTCGCGCACTCCGACCCCGGCCGAGAGCGGCCACACGTCCACGTGGGGGAACTGCACGTGCGCGGGCGCGCTCACCAGGTGCCGCACGGTGGCGGCGATGTCGGCGGGTTCGAGATGGGCATCGCGTTCGGCGGCGCTCGTGAGCGCTCGCCCGGCGCTGTTGATGTTGTGGGGATACACCACGCTCACGCGGATGCGGTCGGGCTTGAGCTCGAGCGCCGCCGATTCGAGCAGGCCGCGCAGCCCCCACTTGCTGGCGGCATAGGCCGCCGAACCGGGCTGCCCGGTGAGTCCGCCGATGGAGCTGATCCCCACGACGGTGCCCCGGCCGCCCGCGCGCATCAGCGGCAGCGCCGCGCGCAGCGTCAGGAACGCGCCCTTCAGGTTGAGCGACAGCAGCTGGTCCCACTGCGCCTCGGTCGTGTCCTCGATCGCCGCGCCCGACCACGTGCCGGCATTGAGCACCAGCGCGTCGAGCCGTCCCCAGCGTTCGCGCACCGCCTCGACCGCCGCGCCGACCGAGCCCGCATCGGTGACGTCGGTCACGAGCGGCAGCGCCTCGATGCCGCCCGCAGCCAGCGAGGCCGCCGCCGCTTCGAGCGCCTCGCGCCCGGTGGCGAGGATCGCGACGCGCGCGCCCGCTGCGCCGAGCGCCTCGGCGATCGCCAGTCCCAGTCCGCGGCTGCCGCCGGTGACGGCCGCCACCTGTCCCTGCAGGCTCATCGTGACCCCTCCTGGTTCGTGACGGATGGTTCGAGCAGCCCGTCCATGCGGACGAAGCCGTGTTCACAGGGCCGGCCCTCGGCGTGCTCGTAGCGCACCGGGCCCGGGCCGAGGGCGCCGCGTGCGGCCGACACCGTGCGCATGCGGCCGTCGTGCAGGCACACCGCCGGGCCGCCGTCCGCTCCGTGCGAGGCGAGCAGGCCGCCGAGCCGCGACCAGGCCCGATCGGGCGTCTCGGGGACGAAGCCGTCGAGCTGGTCGAGCAGCCACGCGGTGCGCGGTTCGTCGCGGTCGTCGAGGTCGGCGTGCGTGATGACGTGCCAGCCGCGCTCGATCGGCTGCACGCGCTCGTGCCCGCCCGGGCGCGAGAGCGCCCAGCAGCCCCCCGGCGACAGCCACAGCAGCGTGCACGGACCGAACGCGCCGGACCCGAGCGCTTCGCGCGCGGCCGCCTGCGGGTCGTCG
>CAZMQP010000292.1:0-3785 GCA_964568385.1 uncultured bacterium | reverse complement strand
GAACGTCGAGGTCAGCGCCAGGCCGGCGCTGGCGGCCAGGGCGTCGAGGTCGAGCGTCACCTGCCGCCAGGGGTTGTCGCTGAAGCTGGCGGGCGTGAGGCTGTACACCTTGGTGTACGACGTTCCGCCGTTGTTCGAGAAGTAGATGCCGTCCTGGGTGTGCGTCTCGTCGCCGAAGTCCTTCCACCAGAACGACAGGTTCACCTGCGTCTGGCCGGAGAGGTTCAGGCGCAGCCGCGCCTCGGTCTGGCTGTAGCCGCCGCTGGTCGCGTCGTCCATCACCATGTGGTAGCTGCCCGCGCGAGGCGTGTTGGTGGTGAGCAGCCGCACGCGGCCGTTGGCGGTCACCGCCGTCGTCCAGTAGGCATCGAAGGCGCCGCCGTTCTCGAATCCGGTCGAATAGGGCAGTGAGGCATAGCCGCTCGGCGGCGCCACCGTGATGGTGAAGTTGGCGTTGCTCTGGTCGGTCGCGGTGCCGCCGCTGACGCGGACGCGGCCCTGCGTGGTGGCGGTGGCGGGCACCGTCCACGCATGCGTGCCGTCATTGGGCGTGTTGGCGACGATGCTCGTCCACGTGCTGCCGCCGTTGGTCGAGTAGTCGAGGTTCACCGTCGTGAAGCTGCCGACCGACGTCCACGTGATGTTGGTGGACGTGCCCGAGGCGAGCGACTCACCGCCGTTGGGCGCGGTCACCGTGACCTGGTCCACCGGGGGCGTGCCGCCGCCGACCGCGGCCGCGGCGTCCACCATGCCGTAGCCCGTGTAGCGGTCCCAGCCGGCCGCCGACTCCACGCTGACGACATCCTGCGCCGTGCTCGTCAGCTGCGCCTTGATCTGCGCCGGGGTCCACGTCGGGTTCTTGGACTTGATGAGCGCGCACACGCCTGCGGCGTACGGCGTCGCGCACGACGTGCCGTTGAACCACTTGGAGTAGTCGCTCGGGTCGTAGCCGGCCGCACCGAGCAGGTCGGTGGTGGGCAGGATCGTGGGTGCGATCACGTCCACCGCCCCTGCTGCGCCGGCGGTGGTGACGCCGTAGTTCGAACCCCACCAGCGCTCGCCGTCGCAGGTGTAGCCGTTCGGGTCGGTGCTGACGCCCGGATTGACCTCGCTCGAGCTGCTGCTCGAGCGCTTGCGCTCGCCGCAGGGCGAGGCGGCGCCGACGCCGATGACGAGGTTGTGGATGGCCGGGTAGCTGATGACGCTCTTGTTCTCGTTGCCGGTGGCCGCGAGGATCGTGCAGCCGGCGTTGTAGGCGTAGGTGATGGCCGTGTCGGTGGCCGGGTCGCTCGAGATGGCGGCGCCGAGGCTCATGCTGATGACCTGGGCGCCATTGTCGGCCGCGTAGTAGAGCGCGTTCTGGATGGACGAGAACGCCATGGTGCCGGCGCTGTTGGCGACCTTGAGGGGCATGATGCTGCAGTTGGGCGCCGCTCCCGCCGAACCCAGCGAGTTCGCCTTGGCGGCCGCCACGCCCGCGCAGGCCGTGCCGTGACCCGCCTGAGCCGAGTTGTCGTGCGGGTTCGAGTCGTTGTCGCCGTAGTCCCAGCCGGTGACCTGGGTCAGGTCCGGGTGAGCCGTCGCGACGCCGCTGTCGATGATCGCGATGATGACCGTGCTCGAGCCGTAGCCCTGCGTGCCGTCCCATGCCGCATGCGCATTGCAGTCGAAACCGACCGTGCCGACCGGCGAGCCGGTCGTGTGGTTCTGGTTGGTCCAGTTGTAGCTGAGCATCTGGGCCGTGTTGTTGTGGCCCCAGTGCATCGAGTGGAGCGGGTCGGCCGGCACCACGGCCGGGAACGCGATCCAGTCGAGCGAGACGGCCTCGACCTCGGGCAGCCGTGCGAGTTCCGCCGCGAGGTCGGTGGTGACCATCTTCGCCTCGGTGTCCACCCGGATCCAGCGGTTCACGCCGAGGCGCTCCGCCTCCTCGGCGTTCTTGAGCTCGATGTACGCCTTGCGCACGGTGCCCGCGCCGCTCTTGCCGATGACCCGGTCCACCGCCTCGAGCCCGGTGAGCCCGCCCGCGACCACGTCGCCGTACTTGAGCTCGGAGTCCAGCTTGGAGGCCGACTCGCGCGCCTCGGCTGTGAGCCGGATGAGCACGCGGCCGGGCACGTAGGTGGCCACGCTCGGGGCGCCGGGCTGGAAGCCGAGTTGAACCGGTCCGAAGGGGCGCGAGGCCTCCTGGGACGAGGCCGCCGCCACGCCGAGCAGCGAGAGGGCGAGGGACAGCAGGAACGAGAGACCGCGACGGCTGGGGAACCGCGACATGGGTCTGCCTCCGGACGAGGTGGCCCGGGCCCGCGAAGTGGCCCGGCCCTGCAGGTGAACGCAGTCGCGGGAGCCGACTTCCCGATGCTCCGGACCCTCGGCTCCCGCGATTGGAAAAGTCTTTTAGCATGCCGGACCTGTCCTTGTCATCAACTTTACATGAGGCCGGGGGCCGGCCGGGAATCGGGCTCCCACCCCGGTAGGCTGGGCTTGTAGCTCGATTGATTCATCGCCGTGCGCCGGGTCGAGGTGGCGGCGGGCCGGGCGCGAGCCTGCGGCTACCGCACCAGGCCGCCACATTGCCCCTCTGCCGCCCTTTCGCACTGCCTCGCCGCCATGCTGCTTCGCTGCTTCGCGGCCCGAGCCTCACCCCGCCGCCCCACCAGCATGCAACCGCAGACGCTCAGGGTCGGGACCCAGCTGCGACATCGCGAACCGGACTCGCTCGTGAAGCGTGCAATCGACCATGCCGTCACAGAGGGCCGCACCGCGGTGCGCGTGCTCCAGCGAGTAGCCGAGGCCCGTCAGGAACAGGACGATCTCGGCACAGCAGTCACCGGGCGGGGTCTTGGCGCTCGGGGGGCGAGGTGAGGGCATCGCATTCTGGGTGGAAGCGGCTTCAACCTCTGTCTTCGCACCGGCTCCCAAACGCCCCCGCTCGTATTCGCGGTGCGACTTGGCCGCCACGCGCTTGCGGTTCATGAACTCCGCTCCCAGTTCGCGCTCGGCCAGGAACTGGTTGTGTGCACTGCAGACGAGCCGCAGGTTCTCCAGCGTGCTGTGCCCGCCATGAGCCACCGGCACGACATGGTCGAACTCTAGGTGCATGCGCGCCTCGCAACGGCGGCCGGACTCGGCCACGAACGTGCATCGGTTCCCATCGCGTTCTCGGACCAGGCGACGAAGCTCCAACGGGACTCGGCGCTGACTGCGGGCGCTCGCGGCAGCGCGTGCCGGTCCCGGCCTGCGGCCCGCCGACGGCGTCGTGCGCTCGGCACGGGCGAGGAAAGCGTCCACACAGCGCTCCAGCACCTGCACGACGTCCCCGGCGGGCAGGGCATTCGAGAGCAGTTCCTGGGCACGGCGGATCTTCTCGTGGAGTTCCCGGGTGATCGTACAGCGCAGTTCATAGCGCTCGGCGGAGAGGGGAGCCACGAACGACCGGGGCGCGGACGTCGGTGCAGACATCGATGCGGACGTGGGCGCGGGCGTCGGGGCGGGGTTCGTGGTCGAGATCGCAGGATTCCCAGAGAATTCCATCCGCCCTGGGGCGGATGATTCGCCTGAGTGCGACCACTGAGTGGAGCCGGACGCCCGCAGCGCGGCAACATTGGCCCGATCGGTCGGCACCTCCTGCGCCACTTCACTCGAAGCCGACTCCGGCATGGGCGCCGTTGTCGCCACTGACAAGGGCCGGAGGCTCGTGGGTACGGGCTCGCTCGGGAAGCGCGTGGCGATCAGTAGCGCGATCTCCGCCTTGGTGCGGCGCTCGGCTGCTGCCAGCAGCGACT
>CAZMQP010000291.1:0-3787 GCA_964568385.1 uncultured bacterium | reverse complement strand
GGCTGCGGTGCGGTCGAGCCGCTTGGCATCGTCGTGCACCACCACGGTGACGCGGAACGAGATCGTGACGCCGTCCTCGATGGTGATGAGTTCGGGGAACTGGTCGTCGAGCCAGGTGTCGAGGCCGACGAACACGTGCGCGCCGATCCGCACGCCCATGGCGCGGTAGAGCGCCAGCCGCAGGCCCGGCGGGATGCACGTGCGCGCCCACTGGTGCAGCAGCTTCTGCGCGAAGACGCGCACCAGCGAGCGTGGCGCGAGCGCGGTCTCGTACTCGCGGCGGGCGACGCGGGTGGTCAGGGGGGCGCGCGTCACAGCACCTCCGGGAACCGCCGCTTGGCGGGCTCGCCCAGCCAGCCCGCGAGCGGCAGCGGCAGGCGGCGCCACAGCGAGACCGCCAGCGACAGGCCCGACTTCTGAGCTCCGAGCGTCGGCATGCGGCTCCCCTCGCCGAGGACGTACTGGTAGTGGAGCGGCACGCTGCGGGCCCCCCACTGCTGCTTGAAACGGAAGGTGGGAGATTCCCACTGACTGCGGCCGAAGTCGAAACGCCGCAGGCCGAGCGCGAACGCCCGCCGGATCGCCTCCCAGTAGAGCACCTGGTTGGGGCAGTGGGCGAAGTGCCGGCGCAGCGACGACGCCCACGGGTCGGCCAGGGTGTCGCCGTGCGCGACGGTGAACATCGCCCCGGCGGGCTCTCCGCCGCGCTCGATCACCAGTACCGAGGCGCGCTCGCCGAGGCACTCGAGCGCGCGGCGGAAATAGGGCCGTCCGCGCACCGGCGTGCCGAGGTCGCGCAGGTTCTCCACCATCACGCGGTGGAAGTCCGCCACGCCCTCGTGCCCCCAGCGCACCGTGAACCCGGCCTTCTCGCCCTTGCGGATCTGGTTGCGGAGTTTGGCGTCGAATCGCTTCCACTGCGCGTCCGCATCGGCTTCCAGGTCGAGCACCAGGGTGACGTGCTCGTCGTTGGTCTCGAGCCCGGGCCATGCCACCCGCTGGTCGCGCAGTTCGAGCCACTGGAGCCGATCGCGCGCCACCTGCTCACGCGCCGGGGCGAGCAGCGCCTCGGCCACCGGCGCCTCGTCGGCCAGCAGGCCGCCCGGGGCCGAGAACAGCGTGCCGCCCCTGCCGCCGCGCCGGAACAGGGGCAGCACGCCCACCACGCGGCCGCCCGACTCGGCGAGCCGGTACTCGGCGCGCACCGCGTGCGTCTCCTCGGTGAGGCGCTTCCAGGCGAGCGTCTGGCCGAAGTGCCCGTGCGCGGAGGCGAGGACGTACGCATCCCAGGCCGCCTCGTCCCCCGCGGCGAGCGCGCGGACCCGGACCGGCGTCATGAGGAGCGGCGGGCCCCGAGGTGCCTCTGGATCGCGCCGAAGGTCTCCTCGGCGTGATGGCGGCTCGAGACGCCGACCACGACGCTCGAGATGTTGGGCAGGCCGGCGAGGTACGCGTACGCCTCGTCGGGCTTGAGGTAACCGGCGGCCAGCGAGCTCATCGCCAGCAGGCGCAGCTTCTCCTCGCGCAGCGTGCGTTCGCACGCTTCCAGCGAGGGGTTCACCCAGAAGCCCTTCTGGTTGATGGCCGCCATGATGAACGGGTCCTCGACGCCGGCGCGCTTCAGCATCGCGGCCATGCGCGGGAGGTTCTTGGTGCCGTAGCCGGGGATGGCGCCGTACTTGTCGCGGACATGGCGGTCGAAGGTCGCGAACACCTCCGGCATGTCGAGCCCCAGGGCGAGGTCGGCCAGCACGTCGTGGAGCACGATGCTCTTGAGGTTCAGGTCGCGGAACGGACCGACCTCGAAGTCGATGAGCGTGGTCAGGATGCGCGTGGCGTCGCCGGTCAGCGCGCCGAGGCCGCCCTGCCAGAGCGTGGTCAGCTTCTCGGTCAGGCTGGAGCTGCCGAGCGCGTCGGTCACCACGTTCACCAGCCCCTTCTCGTTCGCCTGCTTGATGTACTTGGCGACGTAGGGGATGAGCAGGTAGACGCCGAACTCGCGCTGCAGCGTGCCGTCGCGGCGGAAGGCGTCGGCCACGGCCAGCGCCCGCTCGTGCGTGGACATCATCATGGCGTTCACGCCGCAGCCGCGCGCGTGCTGGATGACGTCGAGGATGCGCGAGACGTCGCTGAAGTAGATGGCCTTCTCGTTGCCAGCGCCGGCCTCGAGGTGGTTGACGCCGAAGAACTGGTTGTGTCCGAGCAGGATGGGGTCGATCGTCGGGGGCGTGCTCATGGCTGGACCGGCTCTCCCCGGCGCTCGGCCGAACGGTAGATGGCATCCACGGTGCGCTGGACGCGCCAGGCCGCGGCGACGTCCGGCTGGCAGCCGGCGCCCTGCTGCACGGCGCGCGCGAACGCCTCGTCCTGGCGCGTGTACTGCGGGCCGCCGACGTCGATGGGCACGCCCTCGAACAGGTCGGGTTTGCGCCAGTGCGTCCAGCCGGCGGGCAGGCCGGCGGCGGCGGACTCGAGGAACAGCCGCACGGAGTCGTCGTTCACCTGCAGCGTGCCGTTCTCGGCCTGGACGCGGACCTCGATCTCGAGCAGGCGGTGGTGGCGGCGGCTCCACGAGCAGTCGAACCACCCGTGCGCGCCGCCGGCGAACTCGAACTGGCCGTGCGCCGCGTCCTCCACCCCCTCGGAGTAGAGGTGCTGGCTCGTCGCCGAGACGCGGACCGGGTCGCCGAAGTACCAGTGCAGCAGGTCGATCAGGTGCGTGGCCTGGCCGATCACGACGCCGCCGCCCGAGGCGGCGCGCGTGTAGCGCCAGCCCTTGCCCGGCTTGAACAGCTGCGCCACGTAGCTGGTGCCCTCGATGCGCTGGATGCGGCCGAGCGCGCCGCCGTCGATCACCTGCTTGGCCTGGCGGAACGTCTCGGCGAACCGCAGCATGTAGCCCACCATCGTGGTGAGCCGCCGCTCCGCGACCTCGCGCACGAGCGATTCGGCCTCGGGCGCATCGAGGCTGAGCGGCTTCTCGACCAGGAAGTGGATGCCGCGCTGCGTGCACTCGCGCATCATCGGCACATGGAGCTGGACGGGGGTGGCGATCACGGCGGCGTCCGGCTTCTCGCGGTCGAGCATCCGCAGGTAGTCGTCGTGCACCGCCACCGGCTTGAGATTGCGGACCATGCCGAGCAGGTACTTCGAGGTGTCCGACATGGCCACCAGTTCCACGCCGTCGAGGGCGTTGAGGATGCCGGCATGCAGCAGTCCCATCTTGCCGATGCCGATCACGGCGACGCGCATCAGTGGCTCCGCGGGGCGGGGGTGGGGGAGGGCGGCGCGGGTTCGGGGCCGGCGATGTGCGCCGCGACCCGGGGCAGCAGCCGGACCAGCCCCGCGGCGGCGAGCACGATGCACAGCGGCTCGACGGGGATCCGGTAGCGCGCCTGCGTGAAGAACAGCGAGTAGAAGCCCGCGGTCGCCACGATGACCGAGGCCAGCGTCCAGCGCGTGGCCGCCGCGCCGGCCCCGATCGCCAGCCCCAGCAGCGCCAGCAGCAGGATGGGCGTGAAGTGGATCGCGGCCGCCCACATCGCCTCGGGGCGGTTGTAGCGGTTCTGCGTCTGGACGCGGTCGGGCATCGGCGAGAAGAAGTGCGTGAACTCGCGCCCGACGTCGTACAGGTAGTCGAACGGCTGTGCGCGCAGCAGCCCCCACTCGCGGGCGACGAACGCGCCCGGCGCCAGCGGCTCGAACTTCGTGTCGGCCGGCAGCCGCACGCGCCGCTCCCCCGCCATCTTCGGGTCGCTGCGCGACCAGTCGAGCACGTACTGCGCCT
>CAZMQP010000290.1:0-3793 GCA_964568385.1 uncultured bacterium | reverse complement strand
GCCCGCCCTCGCTGACCCAGCCGACCCGCTGCTGCAGGGCCTGAAGTGCGGGCAGTAACTCGTTGCGGCGCATGCGCTGGGCGGCTCCGCCCTGCGCGGTGTGGGCGTCGTGCACCGAGCCGCGGGGGCCGCCGTCCCACGCGGAGGCCGGAGGGCCCAGCACCACGTCCACGGCCTCGCGCTCCTCGGGTGCGGCTTCGGCGTCCAGCAGTCGGATGTCCATCGCGCGTCGGGTCTCCCGGTCAGGTGCGGACGGTCAGCGGTTCCACCCGGACGGCGCATGCCTTGAACTCGGCCGTTCCGGATTTGGGGTCGGACACATCGATCGTGAGCACGTTGGTCGCCACCTCGTCGGGGAAGTGGAGCGTCATGAACACGGTGCCCGCGCGAAGCCCGCGGTCCACGTGCGCGGGCACCTCGAGGCTGCCGCGGCGAGAGGTCACCCGCACAGCGTCGCCCTCGGCGATGCCGAGGCGTGCGGCGTCCTCGGGCGAGAGGTCGAGCGTCTCGCCGCGATGGAGCGGGGAGTGGTAGCTGCCGGACTGGACGCCGGTGTTGTACGACTCGAGCCTGCGGCCGGTGGTCAGGAGGAGCGGATAGTCGGCATCGGGCGTCTCGACCGGGCCCTCGTGATGGACCGGCGTGAAGGGCGCCCGTGCGGTGGTCATGGGCCGGTCCCACAGGCGCGCATGCAGGAACGGGGTGCCGGGGTGCGAGGCGTCCGGGCACGGCCACTGCAGGCCGCCGAGCGACTCGAGGCGCGCGTAGGTCATTCCGCCGGCGAAGTCGGGGGCGAGCGCACGGAACTCGTCCCACACCTGTTCGGCGGTGGGCGTGCCCCAGTCCGCGCCCATGCGCCGGGCGATCTCGGACAGGAGCGCGAGTTCGTCGCGCGCGCCCGCCGGTGGCTCGACGGCCTTCCGCACGCGCTGCACGCGCCGCTCGCTGTTGGTGACCGTGCCCTCGGCCTCGCACCACGAGGCGCTGGCGGGCAGCACGACGTGAGCGAGCTGGGCCGTGCGCGTCAGCACGATCTCCTGCACGACCAGGTGGTCGAGCCCGCGCAGGAGCTTCTCGACGTGGTGACCGTCGGCATCGGACTGCGCGGGGTTCTCGCCGATGACGAACAGCGACGTCATGTCGCCGCGGTCCATCGCCTGCAGCATCTCGGTCAGGTTCCAGCCCGGGGCGGGCCGCAGTGGCACGTCCCAGCGCGCCTCGAAACGTGCGCGCACCGCGGGGTCGAGGATGTCCTGGAATCCCGGCAGCCGGTTGGGGATGGCGCCCATGTCGCCGCCGCCCTGCACGTTGTTCTGGCCGCGCAGCGGATTGCAGCCGCAGCCGCGGCGGCCGACGTGTCCGGTCAGCAGGCAGAGGTGGATCAGCGCGAGCACGTTGTCCACGGCGTCGTGATGCTCGGTGATCCCCAGCGTCCAGCAGATCATCGCCTTGTCGGCGCGGGCGAAGGCGTGCGCGGCCTCGCGGATGACCGCCGCCGGCACGCCGGTCAGCGTCTCGGCGCGCTCCAGCGTGTAGGGCTCGATCGCCTCGCGATAGGCGTCGAAGCCAGTTGTGGCGGCCTCGATGAACTCGCGGTGCGCGAGGCCGGCGTTCACGATCTCGCGCGCCATGGCGTTGGCGAGCGCGATGTCACTGCCCACGTTCAGCCCGAGCCACACGTCCGCCCACTGGGCCGAGGACGTGCGCCTCGGGTCCATCACGTAGAGGCGGGTGCCGCGGTGCACGCCCTTGAGCAGGTGGTGGAACCAGATCGGGTGCGCCTCACGGGCATTCGAGCCCCAGAGGAACACCACGTCGGCCTCCTCGACCTCGCCGTAGGAGTTCGTGCCGCCGCCCGCTCCGAAGACCGTCGCCAGACCGACGACGCTGGGCGCGTGTCAAGTTCGGTTGCAGCTGTCGATGTGATGCGAACGGAAGGCCGTGCGCACGAGCTTCTGCGCCAGGAAGTTGACCTCGTTCGTGGACTTCGAGCAGCTGAAGACGCCCAGCGCATCGGGGCCGCCGGCGGCGAGATTGCGCTGGAAGCCCTGGACCGCGCGGTCGAGCGCCTCGTCCCACGATGCGGGGCGGAGTTCGCCGTGGTCGCGCACGAGCGGCTGCGTCAGCCTGGCGTAAGCGAGCGGTCGCTTGCGTGGCTTCATGGACCACCTCCGAGTGACGGGCGCGATGGCCCGTGGACCGAAGATGCGCGAGCGGTCCGCCGGGTGCAAGCGCCGGGGCCGCGCGCCGGGTCAGTCGCCGACGGCGGTCTCGAGCGCGATCCGCGTCATGGCATCGAAGCTCGTGCGGCGCTCATCCGGCGAGAGATGCTCCTGCCGGCGGATGTGGTCGGACACCGTCAGCAGGCCGAGCGCGCGCACGCGGTGCTCGGCGGCGACGGCGTAGAAGCCGGCCAGTTCCATCTCGACCGCCAGCATGCCCAGCTTCTCGGCCGCGTCGTACACCTGCGGCTGGGGCGAGTAGAAGAAGTCGGAGGACAGCACGCTGCCCACCCGCACGCCGAGCCCGGCGGCGCGGGCGGCGGCGACCGCCCGTTCCAGCAGCCCGAAGTCGGCGACCGCCGCGAGGTCATGGCCGAGGAACCGCACGCGGTTCACCTTGGAGTCGGTGGACGCGCCCATCGCCACGATCACGTCGCCCAGGGCGAGGTCGTCGGGCAGGGCGCCGCAACTGCCGACGCGGATCAGCGTCCGCACGCCGTACTCGCGGATGAGCTCGGTGGCGTAGATCGAGCACGAGGGGATCCCCATGCCGTGGGCCATGACGGAGACGCGCCGGCCGCGGTAGGTGCCGGTGTAGCCGTACACGTTGCGCACGTCGGTCACCCGCACGGCGCCCTCGAGCGCCGTCTCGGCGATGTGCTGCGCGCGCAGCGGGTCGCCGGGCATGAGCACGGCTTCGGCGAAGTCGCCCGGCTGGGCGGAGATGTGGGGGGTGGGCATGGCCGCGCATCCTAGCGCGGCGGCGGCCCGACGGGCCAGCGCACCGGTTGGCGGCGGCGGCGGCCCCGGCCTTAGTCTCGCGCCATGAGGTGCTCCTTCCCGTCATGGCTCCCGCGCCCGCTCCGCCTCGCCACCGCGCTCGCGCTCGTATGGCTGGCCGGCGGCTGCACGGTGGAGGGCGGCGGCCCCGCACTCAAGGGGGACGTGCCGCTCCAGCCGCTCGAGGTGGGCCACGTGAGCCTGCCCGAGGTGGACGCGTCGGGCGCCTCGCGGCCGTTCGTGACGCGGGCGCGCCCCGGCGGGCTGCTGCTCGTGTTCTTCGGGTTCGTCTCCTGTCCCGACATCTGCCCCACGACCCTGTCGGATGTGAAGCGGGCGCTGCGTGCGATCGGGCCTTCGGCCGAGCGCGTCGAGGTCGCCTTCATCACCGTGGACCCCGTGCGCGACTCGGCGGCGGTGCTGGCGCCCTACCTGGCGTCGTTCTTCGAACGAGGGGGGCATCCGCTCCGCCCGGCGAACCAGGCCGACCTGGCGCAGGCGCAGCGCGCGTTCCAGGCGACCTCGACCATCACGCGCCAGGAAGACGGACACCTCGACGTCAGCCACACCGCCGCCACGTCGGTGGTGGACGAGGCGGGCCGCGTGCGCGTCACGTGGCCGTTCGGCACCTCCTCGGCGGACATGGCCCACGACCTGCGGATGCTCGTGGCCGAGGTGTCGCGAGCCGGAGCGGCGGCCCCGGCCGCCGCGGCGCCGGTCGAGGTGACCGGGGCCTGGCTTCGCGAAAGCCCGGCCGGCGCCTCGATGGGCGCGGGCTACCTCACCCTACG
>CAZMQP010000289.1:0-3803 GCA_964568385.1 uncultured bacterium | reverse complement strand
TCCAGACCTACGCCGAGCAGTTCTGCCCGCCGAACAAGGCGAGCAAGGCCGTGGGCCGCATCAAGCGCGCCGTGCAGTCGGGCGCCGAGATCCCGTTCGAGTCCGCACTCGCCGTCGAGCGTGAGCTGCAGCAGCAGCTCTTCCAGGGCGAGGACGCCAAGATCGGGCTCATGGCCTACATCGACAAGAAGAAGCCCGAGTTCCAGGGCCGCTGATCCCGCACCACGCGCCTCCGCGATCGCGAGACCCCGCTGCCCCGCAGCGGGGTCTCGTCGCTTCCGGAGCGGATCGGGCGGCAGCAGCGCGGGGCGTCCGTGCAGAGGGTCCTTGGAGCCAGGACGGCGGAGAGGACCCGTCGCGGGAGGGGTGACGACACGAGGTCGTCACCCCGACGCTGTCGCCCCGCGCTGCTGCCGCCCGATCCGTGGCCGCGGGCGGGGCGCGCGCCGCGTGCTCACCCGGGCACCGGGATCCAGCTCGGCCGCTCGTGCAACGGCGCGAATCCCGCCCAGCGCACGTTGCGCAGGGACTCGCGCGCCACGTCGGGCCAGTCCGGACCCGTCTCGGTCGCCAGGAAGCGTGCGCCCTGCCGTGTCGCGATGCGCACGCGCGCCGACAGCAGCGCCCGCTGCGCGCCCATGCGGCGGTGGCTCGGCAGCGTGCGGGCGTGGCCCAGCCACGCCGCGTCGCCCTGCACGAACAGCGAGGCCGCCGCCACCGGCATGCGCTCCTGCCACGCCAGCACATGCGTCCAGCCCGCCCGGCCGACGCAGGCCTCATGCCATGCGAACTCGTGCGGAGACGCCTCCGAGCCCGGCTCCGCCGTGGCGATCCCCGACCACACCGCCGCCTCCGCCGCCGCGACCTCGCGCACCAGCAGCGACGAGCCCGACTCCGGCGGCTCTCCGGCCCGCCGTCCGTGCGGCAGGTGATGGAAGAAGGTCGCCAGCCCCCTCGCCTCGAGCCAGTCCGGCAGCGAGCGGGGACGCGCGCGCGGTGACAGGTTCACGGCGAACCCGCCCGCGACGCCGCGGTAGTGCTCGAGCGCCGCATCCACGGCCGCCTCGTCCGCCGGCTCGAACAGGCCCAGGCCGATGACACGGTTGGCGAGCAGCGACTCCACCCGGCGCGCCACCAGAGCCACGCCCTGTCCCACCGCATGCACGCCGACCCCGAGCGCCTCACGCACGCCGGGCGGCGCGGCCTCGTAGTGGTCGCGCCAGGCGGCGATCTCGATGCGTTCGCAGGCGTCGATGAGTTCGGGCGAGGTCATGCCGGGCACGCTAACGGAGTTCGCCCGGCGCGGCACTCCGGCCCCGGGGCCCCGGACGGGCGGCGAGGGTCACGCCGGTGTCATCTTCGCCGCCCGGTCATCGGACCCGCGCGTGCGCGTGCTACCCTCGCCCACCGCATGCGACGATCCGTGCTCCGCCCACTCCGACTTCTCGTGCCGCTCGCGCTGGCCGCTTCGCTGGCGAACGTGGCGAGCCGCGCCCAGCCGCCCGCGGTGTTCGTGCCCGCGTCGCCGGACAGCGGCATCATCGAGTCCCCGGCCGCGCCGCTCATCGTGCCCGGCCGGGCCGTGCTCGACTCCACCGCGCGCACCTCGAAGCAGCGCGCCGAGGACGAGTACGTGAAGGGACGCGCCCTCGAACGGCAGGGATTCCCGGCGGCCGCGATCATGGCGTACACCAATGCCGTGCGCACCGACCCCGGCATCCTCGATGCGAACTTCCGCATGGGCCGGCTGTTCCTGGCGCGGCAGCAATGGGTGCCGGCGGCGCTGTCGTTCGCCGAGGAGCTGAAACTCGACCCCTCGAACCGCGAGGCGGGCCGCGAGCTGGGCTGGTCGCTGGCCAATGCCGGCGACAGCGCGCGCTCCATCCGCCAGCTCGAACTGCTCGTGAAGGGGAACCCCAGGGACGAGGCCGCCTGGCAGACGCTCGGGTTCGCCTACGCGCGATTCGGCCGGCCGGCCGATGCCGAGCGCGCCCTGCGCCGCGCGCTGGCGCTCGACCCGAAGGATGCCGACGCGTGGCGCGACCTCGGCGTGGTGCTCGCCGGCGCCGGCCGCACCGCCGAGGCCCGCACCGCCTATCGCCGCGCGCTCGCGCTGGCGCCCTCCGACGAGAGCGCGCTCATCAACCTCGCCAATCTCGAGGCGCGCGCCGGCCGCTGGACCGAGGCGCTCGAGGGCTACCGCCGCGCCGAGCGCATCGACTCGCTGCAGTCGCTCGCGTATCGCGGTCAGGTGCGGGCGCTCGAGGCGCTCGGCCGCGGCGCCGAGGCGGGCGGCGTGTACCGCCGATGGCTGGGCGCGATGCCCGATCTCGCCGATCTGCGCATGGAGGCGATCCTGCACTTCGAGCGCACTGGGCGGCATGACGAGGCGGTGGAGGTGGGCCGCGACGGAGTGCGGCGCAACCCGGAGTCGGGCGAGGCCCGTCTCGCGCTCGGCATGGCGCACCGCCTCGGCGGCGAGCTGCGCGAGGCGCTCGCCGAGCTGCGCCAGGCCGAGCGCCTGATGCGCGAGCCCGCCCAGCGCGAGCGCGTCGAGGCGCTGATCCGCGCCATGCGCGAGTCGGCGCCCGATTCGCTGCGCGGCGTGTTCGTGGCCGACAGCGCCGCGCACGCGCGCGACCCGCGCTGAGCGGGCGCGCCGCTCAGCGCAGCCGGACGATCCGCCGCGTACGCACGTCGGCGCCCGCCGTGAGCCGCGCGTGCAGCACGGCGGCGGGCAGGAGGCGCCCCTCGCCGTCGCGGCCGTCCCATCGCACGGCGTGACGGCCCGCGGTGTGCATGCCGTCGCTCAGCACGCGCACGCGGCGGCCGAGGGCGTCGAACAGCTCGAGGCGCGCGGGGCCGGGCGCCGGGAGCGTGAACGCGAACGTGACCGGACCGCTCGCCGGATCGGGCTACGGCCGCGCGAAGTCGAACGCGAGCGGCGCCTCGCCGGCCGCGAGCGTCGCCTCGGACTGCACCCACGCCTCGCCGCCCTTGTTGCCGTGGTCGTCGTAGGGAACGACCTTGTAGTAGGCGGAGGTCGCGAGCGCGACGGTGAAGGTGGTGTCGCTGGTCGTCCCGATCAGCGAGGCGGAGTCCGCGGTGAACGCCCGGAAGCTGCCGCGATGGATGCGGTGCAGCACGGCATCCGGGCTCGGGCTGCGCACCCAGTCGAGGCGCGTGACGGCGCCGACGATCCGCGCCGACAGCCCGCGCACGGCGAGCGGCCCGGTGTCATCGAGCGAGGCGGCGCTGTCGGGGGCGCTCGCGTAGCGCACCGCGCCGGCGATCGCGACCACGCGCACGCTCGTGCGCGCCGTATCTCCGGGCCGCGCGTCGGCGAGCGTCGGGACGGTCATCTGCAGCGTCGGCGGGCCGTCGCCGAAGGCGACGGTGATCGAGTCGGTCACGACCGGCCCCGCCGGGTCGAGCCGCTCGACGCGGTAGCGCGTGACCGGCGTTCCGAGCGCGGGGTCCTCGAACCGGCTGCGGGCCCACGCCACCGCGAGCGCGCCGCCCTCGTCGCCCGGCACGTCGGTCAGCGAGACGATGCGCGGCTCGGGCCCGCCCAGCAGTCCGCCCGCCAGGACGCGATGACCGTAGAGGTCGGGCGCCAGACCGCGCTGGTCCTCCCAGGCGATCAGCGCGCCGCCGGCGCCATCGCCGGTGATCACCGGGTAGCGCTGCTCGCCGCTCGCCGTGCACACGGCGAGTCCGCCCGCGCCCCAGCGCGGCGTGCCGTCGGCGGCGAGCCGCTGCGCGTACACGTCGAGTGAGGCGCCGCGCCGGTCCTGCCACAC
>CAZMQP010000288.1:2424-3806 GCA_964568385.1 uncultured bacterium | reverse complement strand
TCAGCCAGTAGGGCGCCAACGAGCGGCCCAGGTGCGCGCGCGCGCCCTCGGCCGCGAGCCGGTCCACCGACCAGCGCACCGGATCGCCGCCCTCGAGCCGCAGCCACTGGGCGTCGCGCGGCGTCGCGGGAAGCGGCCGCAGCACCGCCCGCACGGACACCGGACCCGGCTCGGCGTACGCACGCGGGTCCGCCTCGCGCGCATCCGGGGCCGGCACCCAGCCGCGGTCCACCAGGACGCGGCCGCCGACGCGCAGCGCCAGCACGCTCACCAGCCCCACGCCGGGCTCGCCCAGATCGATGCGGCCGGCGAGCAGCACGTGGCTCGTGTCCTCGTAGGCCCCCATCACCCGCACGCGCCGGCCCTCGAGGTTCGCATGGAGCACGCTGACGGAGGTGATCTCCGTCTCGGGCGCGGCGAGGCGGTCGGCGGTCACCGTGGCCAGCGCACGCTTCTCCTGCCAGCGCGACGCCTGCCAGAGCCCGAGCCGCACGCAGAGCGCCGCGACCGCGAGCGCCCCGACGAGCGCGAGGAGGCCGAGCGCGCGGCGCACCGGCTCAGGCGCCGGGCTTGGGCGCCGGCGGCTCCAGGTCGCGGGCGACGATGACCGACTCGAATCCGCACGCCTTGTGCGACCCGTCGCAGAAGGGCTTCTTCGCCGACTGGCCGCAGCGGCACAGCGTGATGCGAGTGCGTCCAGCGAGGCCGAAGGCGGCGCCGTCCTGGTCGAGGATCTCGAAGTCGCCCTCGAGCCGGATGGAGCCGTTGTTCATGATGGTGACCTTGGTCGAAGCCATGGACTCTCCTGTGTGGCGGACGTGGGCCCGCGCCTCCCGTGGCGCGGGCCGGCCAGCATAGAGGATTGCGCCCGGCCGCACCTCGCCCCCGCCGGAGGGCGCCCCGCAGCGGCATCAGCGACTCAGCGGGCGGCGGCCGCCTGGCGGAGGTCCCGCCACACCGCCGCCTCGAGCGCCGGCACGGGCGACTCGAGGCGCAGGTCCGCGATGCGCGCCCGCAGCGCGGCGGTGCGCGCCGGGGTCGCCGGATGCGTGGACAGCATCTCGTGCGGCGCATCCCCGGAGGTGGCGCGCATGCGCTCGAGGATGGCGATCATGGCCCCCGGATCGAGGCGCGCGTCGCGCATCATCGTGGCACCGCCGGCATCCGCCTCGAGTTCGGCGCCGCGGCTGTAGGCGAGCCCCGTCAGCCGGCCGGCCATATCGGCCCCGCTCCCGACGACGCCGCCCGACTCGCCGAACATCGTGGCCAGCAGCAGCTGCCACGACAATCGCTGGAACAGCGCGACCGTGACGTGCCGCCGCCGCACGTGCTCCATCTCGTGCGCGAGCAACACCGCCTCCGCGACTTCCTTCATCGTCTTC
>CAZMQP010000288.1:0-2414 GCA_964568385.1 uncultured bacterium | reverse complement strand
AGCACGCCGGCGAGTTCGTCCGGATGTTCGGCGAGCCGGATCAGGCCGGCGTTCACCACGATCCACCCGCCCGGCGCCGCGAACGCGTTCACGGCCGTGTCCGCCGCCACGATGACGCGGAAGCGGTAGGGCGAGGACTGGGCCGCGGCGAGCCGGGCCACCACGGACTCGATCGGCGCCGTGACGCGTGCGTCCCGGATGCGCCGCGCCTCGGGCGCCATGGCGCCGGCCACCGCCTCGCCGAACTGCTCCTCCCACGCGACCGGCACCTGACGCGCCAGCGCCGCCGCCACGTGCGGCAGCGCCAGCCACGCGCCGCCGGCGAGGACCGCCGCCACCACCGCGAGCACCACCACGGGATGCGCGAGGCGGCGGCGCGCCTTGGACGCCGCGCCGCCGCCGAGCCCCGGGGCGTGCGCGTGCACGGCGGCGAGCACCGCCTCGTCGGCGAACACCAGCACCGCGCCCGATTCGGCGTGCTCCAGCTGCACGCCGCCGCCGAAGGCGCCGGGGCGGCGCCGCACGCGCGCCCACGTCCACGTCGAGTCGCCGTTCGCGGTCGTCACCGTCAGCCCGCCGGGGCCGACGCGCACGTCCGCATCGGCGCCGGCCGGGTGCTCGGTGCTCGAGAGTCGGGCCCGGAATCCGTTCCCGCCGTTCATGTTCGGCTCCTCCGAGTGTTCCAGCGCGGGCCGCACGCCGGCCTCGACGCGCGCCCGCCCCCGCCGGGCCGGTGCGCGCACGCAACCCGGCGGTGAGGACGCCCGTATCCTCACACAACCGGGCGCCGTCGCGCCCGCTCGCCTCCAGGAGGTGGCGGAACATGATCGAGCTGTTCGTCTTCGGGGTCGTGATGCTCGTGCTCATCCTCGCCGGCAGCCTGCTGGCGGTGATCGGGTCCGTCATCGGCGCGGTGATCGCCCTGCCGTTCCGGCTGCTCGGCTGGCTGCTCGGCGGCCTCGGGATACTGGTGGCGTTCCTGGTCTCGATCCCGGTGCTGCTGATCGGCGGCGTGGTCGGGGGCAGCGTGCTCCTGCTGGTGGGAGGCGTGCTGCTGCTGCCACTGCTGCCCTTCGTCCTGCTCGGCTGGCTCGCGTGGAAGCTGCTGTCGCGGCGCCCGCCGGCCTCGAACGCCCACCCGGTCGGCTGACGCCCGGCCGCCGCCGCGCCCTCCACGGACCTGCCGCCATCGCCCGCCCGGGCGGTGGCGGCTTCCGCTTGCACTCGGTCGCGGCTCCCGGCATCCTCCCCGGTTCGCCCCCCCTTTCCGGGCCTCCGCGCGAGGCTCCCACGGCGCCCCGCGCCCTCCCGACGAGAGTGAGTCCCCGATGGCCGTCGACGCATCCCGCCCGTTCATCTACGTCATGAAGGACCTCCGCAAGGTGGTCCCGCCCAAGCGCGAGATCCTCAAGGGGATCTGGCTGTCGTTCTACTACGGCGCCAAGATCGGCGTGCTCGGCGCCAACGGCGCCGGCAAGAGCTCGCTGCTGCGCATCATGGCCGGCGTGGACCAGGAGTTCCTCGGCGAGGCGTGGCTCGGCAAGGGCCACACCGTGGGCTACCTGTCGCAGGAGCCCCAGCTCGACCCGGCCAAGACCGTGCTCGAGAACGTGCAGGACGGCGTGGGCGAGAAGATGAAGGTGGTGAACCGCTGGAACGAGGTCACCGCCCGCTTCGGCGAGGGCCCCGACGAGGACGAGATGAACCGCCTCATCGAGGAGCAGGCCAAGCTGCAGGACCAGATGGACGCCATGAACCTGTGGGACCTCGACCGCCAGCTCGACATCGCCATGGACGCGCTGCGCTGCCCGCCCGGCGACGCCGACGTCACCACGCTCTCGGGCGGCGAGCGCCGCCGCGTTGCGCTCTGCCGCCTGCTGCTCTCCAAGCCCGACCTGCTGCTGCTCGACGAGCGCACGAACCACCTCGTCGCCGAGTCGGTGGCGTGGCTCGAGCGCTACCTGCACGAGTACGAGGGCACGGTGGTCGCGGTCACGCACGACCGCTACTTCCTCGACAACGTGGCCGGCTGGATCCTCGAGCTCGACCGCGGCGCCGGCATCCCGTGGGAGGGCAACTACACGAGCTGGCTCGACCAGAAGCAGAAGCGCCTGCTCGAGGAGGAGAAGACGGAGTCGGCGCGGCAGAAGACGCTCGAGCGCGAGCTGGAGTGGGTGCGCATGGCCCCTCGCGCGCGGCAGGCCAAGAGCAAGGCGCGACTGCAGGCCTACGAGCGCATGCTCAACGAGGAGGGCCGCGAGAAGATCGAGGGGCTCGAGATCTACATCCCGCCGGGCCCGCGCCTCGGCCAGGTGGTCATCGAGGCCGAGCACCTGCGCAAGGGCTATGGCGACCGGCTGCTGATCGACGACCTCACGTTCAAGCTGCCGCCGGCCGGCATCGTCGGCGTCATC
>CAZMQP010000287.1:609-3828 GCA_964568385.1 uncultured bacterium | reverse complement strand
GAGGTGCAGGTCGCGGATCTGCTCCTTCAGCGTCGGCATGCGCTCGAGCCGGCCCTTGCTCACCAGCATCGAGAGCAGCAGGTGGAGCTCGGCGTGCTCCTTGACCGCCGACTGCACGAAGATGACCGAGCGCGCCGGGTCGAGGCCGGCCGCGAGCCAGTCGAGCACCATGTCCCAGGTGTGCGACTGCAGCTTCGAGGTGTCCTCGTGGCCGGTCGTGAGCATGTGCCAGTCGGCGACCATGTGGACGTTGGTCCAGCCGGCATCCTGCAGGCGGACCCAGTTCTCGAGGGCGCCGACGTAATTGCCGAGGTGCAGGCGTCCGGTCGGGCGCATCCCCGAGAGGATGCGGCCGGGAGCGGTGGTCATCGCGAGGCTCCGCGCGTTCGGTGGTGGGCTCCGGGAGGCGTCGCGAGGGGCGGGGCGTCGCGCCGGAGGCCAGCTCCGGGCGCGCTCGGGGTCCTCATGGACCCGGTTCCTCCGCTGCGGCCCCTTCCGTCATGGAAGATGTGAGGGCGCACAGTATCGGACGCTCCGGGCGACTTCAAGCCCCGGGCACTTCAAGTGATGCTTGAACCTCGCGCGTCGTCTGAGGGGTCGAGCACCCGCATGATCAGGAGCGTCAGGTCGTCGCTGGGGCCGCGCTCGCCGGCCCACTCCTCGACCGCCGCCACCACGCGGCGCACGATCTCGGCCGCGGGCTGGTCGCGGTGCTCGCGCACCACACGCTCGAGCCGTTCGGGCCCGAACTGCTCCCCCGCCTCGTCCTCCGCCTCGCTGACGCCGTCGGTGTAGAGCACCAGCACGTCGCCCGTGTGCAGCGCCACCGGCCGCTCCTCGTACACGGCCTCGGGCAGCACGCCGAGCGCCACGCCGCCCTCGTAGAGCGCCGCGGTCGTGCCGTCGGCGCGCAGCAGCAGCGGCGGGTTGTGGCCGGCGTTCGAGAAGATGAGCACGCGGTTCTTCCAGTCGAGCACGCCGTAGAACATGGTGACGAACTTGTCGCGCTCGGTGCTCTCGTGCATGAGCGCGTTCGCCTTGCGCACGACCGCCCGGATGGCGAACTCGTTGCGGATCTCGGCGAGCAGCCCCATGCGGAACCCCGCCATCAGCAGCGCCGCGGGGATGCCCTTGCCCGAGACGTCCGCGATGACCAATCCGAGGCGCGTGCTCGAGACGGGGATGAAGTCGAAGTAGTCGCCGCCGACCTCGTCGTGCGTGATCGAGGCGCCCGCGAGGTCGAGGCCGGCGAGCGAGGGCGGCTGCGCGGGCAGGAACGACCGCTGGATGTCGCGCGCGATCGCCAGCTCCTTCTCGAGCCGGCGGCTCTCGACGCGCTCCAGCGCCGTCCGCGCGCGCTCCACCGCCACCGCCGCCTGCGCCGAGAAGGCGGTGACGAGCTCGATGTGCCCCTCGTGATAGGCGTCCTCCTGGTCGCTCTCCAGGTTGAACACCCCCACCACGCGCCCGTCGAACATCATCGGCGCGGCGAGTTCGCTGCGCGTGCCGGCCCGCGCACTGACGTAGCGCGGGTCGGTGCGCACGTCGGGCACGATCACGGGCGTGCCGTGCTTGGCCACCCAGCCGACGATGCCCTGCCCCACCTGGAGCTCGAAGGCCTCCTCGGAGCCGTCCGGATAGCCGGCGCAGCTCGCCATCTCGAGCACGTGGGTGCCGGGGTCGACGAGGTAGATGGCCGCGGCGTCGTATTCGACGACCTGCCGCAGCGACGTGAAGATCGCCTCCATCACGTCGTCGAGGTCGAAGGTGGACGACAGCGCGCGCGTGACCTCGAGCAGCACGTCCTTCTCGAGCGCGCGCCGCTCCATCTCGCGATAGAGCAGCGCGTAGTCGAGCGCGAGCGCGACCGCCTCCGAACCCACCTCGAGCCGGTCGAGGTCCTCGGCCGTGAAGTCGCCGCTGCGCTTGTCGAGGCACTCGATCACCGCGAACGGACGGCCGCGGCGGTAGAGCGGCACCACCAGCGCGCTCTCGAACTCCGGCACGTCGCCCGTGAGTCCGGCGGGCCGCGCCGACGACCGGCTCAGGCGCAGCACCTCGCCGTGGGTGAGCACCCAGCCGGCGAGCCCCTCGCTCCCGGCCACGCGCCGCTCCACCACGGTGTCGTCCCCGTGGAACTCGCGCGACACCAGCCGGGCGCCGCCGCGGCGGGCGAGCCAGAGCCGCACGTGGCGGCAGTCGATCAGGTTGCGGCAGTGGCGGATGGAGGCGCGCAGCAGGTCGTCGAGCTGGGCGGCCCCGCCGCTGCCCTCGGCGCCCAGCAGCGAGAACGCATGCAGGCGCGCAAGTGACGTGTCGGCAGCGGATTCGGCAGCGGTTGGCGCGCTCGGTTCACTCATCGGCCGCGACGCTAGCACGCCCCCCCACGGACGTCACCCTCCGGGCGCCGCCCGGCGCGCGGGGCCTCGCGGATCCGGTCAATGATCGCGCCCGATCGGCCGATGACCGTGGGAGCACTCACCCCCCACCGGGAGACCACGGATGGCCAGCGGACACAAGCGTCTCGGCGACCTCCTGATCGAGAGCGAACTGCTCACCCCCGAGGAACTCGACGCCGCCATCGCGCAGCAGCGGGGCAGCGGCCTCATGCTCGGGCGCGTCGTGGTGCAGATGGGCTTCGTCGCCGAGCAGGAGCTGCTGTCGCTGCTGCAGAAGCAGCTCGGCCTGCGGCTCGTGGACCTCGACGAGACCGCCGCCGACGAGGCCGCGATCGGCAAGATCAAGGAGGAGATGGCGCGCAAGCACCTGGCGCTGCCGCTCGAGATCGAGGGGCGCAAGACGCTCGTCGTCGCCATGGCCGACCCGCTCAACGCCTCCGCCATCGAGGACCTCAAGTTCCACGCCGGCATGTTCATCCAGCCGGTGCTGGCGAGTCCGACGCAGATCGAGGAGGCGATCTCCCGCTACTATCACATCGACTCCTCGGTGAACGAGGTGATCCAGAGCATCATCTCCAACGAGGACGACGTGCAGGTGAACGCCGTCGAGGAGAACGACGAGCGCCAGGCCATCGACGAGCTGATGCGCGAGGCCGAGGGCCGCCCGATCGTGCGGCTCGCGAACTGGCTGCTGCATCGCGCCGTCGAGGAGGGCGCGAGCGACGTGCACATCGAGCCGCAGGGCAGCGAGCTGATCGTGCGCCTGCGCATCGACGGCGTGCTGCGCGAGGAACAGCGCCTGCCCAAGTGGACGCAGAGC
>CAZMQP010000287.1:0-599 GCA_964568385.1 uncultured bacterium | reverse complement strand
AGAAACGCCTGCCGCAGGACGGCCGGCTCGTCGCCGAGATCGCGGGGCGGCGCATCGACATGCGTGTCTCGACGCTCCCGGTGACCGGCGGCGAGAAGCTCGTGATGCGCGTCGTCGACACGCGCCGCCGCGAGGTCGAGCTGGAGGGGCTCGGCATGGCCGAGCGGGAGCTCGCCCAGCTCAAGGACTTCCTGGCTCGCCCCCAGGGCATCGTGCTCGTGACCGGCCCCACCGGCTCCGGCAAGACCACGCTGCTCTACTCGGCGCTGCAGTCGATCCAGGACGTGACGCGCAACATCACGACCGTCGAGGACCCGGTCGAGTACCAGATCCCGGGCCTGAACCAGGTGCATGTCGACGAGAAGGCCAAGAAGACGTTCGCCGGTGCGCTGCGCGCGATCCTGCGACAGGACCCGGACGTGATCATGATCGGCGAGATCCGCGATACCGAGACCGCGCAGATCGCGTTCCGCGCCTCGGTCACGGGCCACCTCGTGCTCTCGACCGTGCACACGAACGACGCCGCCGGCGCGGTCACCCGGTTGGTCGATCTCGGGCTCGAACCGTTCATGGTCTCGAGCTCGCTCGTCGGCGTCGTG
>CAZMQP010000286.1:0-3834 GCA_964568385.1 uncultured bacterium | reverse complement strand
CGCGAGCGCCGCTACCTGGCGCAGCTCGAGGCTCCGCCGCCCGAGCAGGTGCGCAGCTTCATCGCCGACAACGTCGCCAGCGACGCCGTGCAGTTCGTGGCGCTCGATGGCGACAAGGTGGTGGGTTGGGCCGATGTGCTCCGGCGCTGGGCGCATGCGGCGGCGCATTGCGGGGTGCTGGGCATGGGGGTGCTGCCCGCCTACCGGGGGCAGGGCCTCGGCCAGCGACTGCTCGCGGCCTGCATCGCCAAGGCGCGGCTCAAGGGGATCACTCGTATCGAGCTTGAGGTGCGCGCCGACAACGCCCGCGCGATCGCCTTGTACGAGCGCATGGGCTTCGTGCTCGAGGGGCGCAAGCGCGCCGCCATGCGGTTCGATGGCGTGTACTTCGACGCGCTGCTCATGAGCCGGGTCGAGCCGGAGGCCTCCCCGGGGACCGCGCAGGACCCCTGAAGCGCTCAGGGAGACGCCCGCCACCCCCTCCGAAATCCATTGACCCCCGTGTTGTCCGGCTCCTAACATCATGCACGGCCCTCAGGGTGGAGCCCTGATCGCTGCAGCCCTTCGCCGAATCTGACCCGACTCCTCGGGCCGGACCGGCTCGCGAACGCATCAGACGCCCCGGTCTACGCGCTTGGAGGCTCCGTGCCCTTCATCGGTGAGGTGCGCATCTTCGCCGGCAATTTCGCGCCGACGGGCTGGGCGTTCTGCGACGGGCAGATCCTGTCGATCGCCTCGAACACGGCCCTGTTCAGCCTGCTCGGCACCCGGTTCGGCGGCAATGGCACCACGACATTCGGCCTGCCCGACCTTCGGGGCCGCACGCCGATCGGACCGGGTCAAGGGCCCGGGCTCACCTCGCGCATCGCGGGCCAGGCGATGGGGTCCGAGTCGCACACGCTGACGACGCCCGAGATCCCCGCGCACGCCCACTCGCTGCGGGCGGCCTCGACCAACGGCACGTCCGACCGCCCCGCCGGCCACGTCATGGCCCGCTCCGCGGCCGGCATCCCGCACTACGGCCCCACTGCCGACGCCGACCTCGCGGCCGCCGCGGTGGCCACCGCCGGCGGGGGGCAGCCGCACAACAACATGCAGCCCTACCTGACGTTCACCTACATCATCGCCCTCCAGGGCATCTTCCCGCCCCGCCCATGAACGCCCCTCACCAGCCGCTCGCCCGGCGCGAGTTCTTCGGGCGCCTGCTCGCGGCTCTCACCGCGTGGGTCTGGTTCCTCCGCCCGGCCAAGGCGCAGGCGGACACCGAGGGCGAGGGTGAGCCGTACGTCGGCGAGATCCGCATGTTCGCCGGCGACTTCGCGCCTGCCGGATGGCTGTTCTGCGATGGCCAGCTCCTGTCCATCGCCGAGAACGATGTGCTGTTCTCCCTGATCGGCACCATCTACGGAGGCGACGGACAGAACACGTTCGCGCTCCCCGACCTGCGGGGCCGCGCGCCGATGCACACCGCGTTCGGATTCACACTGGGTCAGCAATCCGGCTCCGAGACGGTCACGCTCGTCTCGAATCAGATCCCGAGCCACACGCATGCGGCGGGAGCCAGCAGCCTGGTCGCGACCTCGGACCAGCCGGGCGGGCGCGTCCCCGCGGTCAATGCGGCGGGGGTGCCCATGTTCGCGGCGGCCGCCGACACGTCGCTCGCCGCCGCCGCGCTCCTGTCGGCCGGTGGATCGCAGCCGCACAACAACATGCAGCCCTCGCTGGCGATCCACTTCATCATCTCCCTCTACGGCATCTACCCCTCGCAATCATGAGCACCGCGCCCATGGGATACACGCGCCGCCGCTTCTTCGGAAGCATGCTCGCCGCCGCGGCGGCGACCTTCGCGCCGGGCTGGGCGAGGCGCGCTGCGGCGAGCCCGCAGTCGAGCCTGCCCTATCTCGGCGAGATCATGCTGGTCCCCTTCACGTTCGCTCCGCGAGTCTGGGCGTTCTGCAACGGCCAGCTGCTGCCGATCAATCAGAACCAGGCGCTCTTCAGCCTGCTCGGCACCACCTACGGCGGCAATGGCACCACCAACTTCGCCCTGCCCAACCTGCAGGGACGTGTCGCCATTCATCGCGGGCAGGGCCCCGGGCTCACCAACCGATTCCTCGGCGAGCAGGGGGGCGAGCAGGCGCACACGCTGCTCGTGGGCGCGCTCCCCGCCCACACGCACACCGCGCGCGCGGCGTCCTCGGGGGCGAACTCGGCGGCGCCGACGTCCGCGCTCGTGCCCGCGCAGAACCCCTCGCTCATCCCCGAGTGGGGCACGACGGCGAATGCCACCATGGGCGCCGGCGCCATCACCAACACCGGGGGAGGGCAGCCGCATCAGAACCTGCAGCCCTACCTGGTGCTCAACTACGTGATCGCCCTGCAGGGCATCTTCCCTCCGCGGCCATGAGGACGGGCGCATGAACCGACACCGGATCCTGCCGATCGTCCTCTGCCTCGTGGCCGCGCTCACGTGCTCGGTCCCCTCGGCGGTCGCGCAGAGCCTTTACTGGCTCGACACGCAGTACGCCTCGCCGACGCTCAAGCGTTCCGACCTCGACGGCCTCGGCGTCACGAGCCTGGCGCTCGCCCCGGGCACGCTGCCCGAGGGCCTGGCGGCCGACGCGAGCGGCCGCATCTTCTGGACCGAGGCGGCATGGTGGAGTGCCCGAGTGCAGCGCGCCTCGCACCTGCTCTCGGGCGCCGTCCCGCTGGTCTCGGGGGGCTCCTCGCTGCGTGGCATCGCGGTGGACGTCGCGGCGCAGCGACTGTTCTGGACGTCCTCCAATCTCGCAACCGGCTCGGCGGTGCATCGCTCCGACATCACCGGCACCAATGCCGTGACGCTCATCGCACTCGGCTCCGGCGCCAACCCGCGCGGCATCGCGGTGGATGCCGCCAACAGCCGCATCCTGTGGACCGACTTCGACCAGCACGCGATCTACACCGCGAGCCTCGCCGGCGGCACACCCACGCAGTGGCTGGCCCTGACCCCGGGCAGCGCACCCTACGGCATCGTGGTCGAGCCCGGCACCAACCGCGTCTTCTGGACCGAGTACGGCACGGGGCTGCTGCGCCGCGCCGATGCCGCCGGCACCAATGTCACGCAGATCGCCTCGGGCCTCGCGCAGCCCACCTACCTCGCGCTCGAACCGGTGTCCTCGAGGCTCTTCTGGACCGAGGGTGGCGCGGGTTCCCAGCGCATCCGCCGCGCCAACGTGAACGGCGGCCAGCTCGCCACACTGCCCCCAGTGCTCACCAGCTACGGCGGCATCGCCATCGGTTCGGGCAGCTCGCTCGCCACCGAGACCGACGAGCTGCCGCGCGAGTTCGCCATCGAGCGCGTGTGGCCCACGCCCGGCAGCGGACCGCTCCACATCGGCTTCGCGCTGCCACGCGAGGCGGCGGTCAGCCTGAGCGTGCTCGACCTGCAGGGGCGCGTGGTGAGCGTGCTCGCCGACGGGGTGCTCCCGCCCGGTCGCCACGAGCGGCGCTGGAACGGCCGATCGGCCGGCGGCACCATCGGCGCCGGCGTGTACTTCGCGAGGCTCACGAGCGAAGGCCGCTCGTGGGTGCGCCGAGTCGTCGTCACGAGGTGATCGAAGCCGGCTCCCTCAGGGGGAGCCTGGCCCCTCTCGACCGGCGGGCAGAGCGCGCAGCTCGCGTCGTCGCCCCGGTGGATCGCCTGGATCAAGACGGCGTTCGACTCGGTGGGGTAGGGGCGAGGGCAGCCCGGGAGGCAGGTGCGCATGGCCAGGCTCGTGTTCGGCATGAACGTGTCCCTCGACGGCTACGTGGACCACATGGCGTTCGGGCCGAGCGCTACACTGTTCCGCC
>CAZMQP010000285.1:0-3839 GCA_964568385.1 uncultured bacterium | reverse complement strand
GGGTGCGTTCCGGTCATCGCTGCCCGCTCACATTAGGACGCTGCCCCCCCCCCCCCCATGCAAGAGGAATATCGGGGTGGTGGAAGCAGTCTCGGCTCGAGCCCTCACCGCCGCCGGCGAGCCATCCGCGCGCAGGGCGCATGCCGGAAGCAGCCGGTCAGATGGTCGTTCACCATGCCCACCGCCTGCATGAACGCGTACACGATGGTCGAGCCCACGAAGTTGAAGCCACGCTGCTTGAGGTCCTTGGAGATGCGGTCGGACAGCTCGGTGCGGGCCGGGAGCTGCTTCATGCGCTCCCAGCGGTTCTGGATGGGTACGCCGTCCACGAATCCCCAGAGGTGGTCCGCCAGCTCGATGCCCTGCTCGCGCAACGCCAGCACGGCGCGCGCATTGGCGATGGCGCTGTCGATCTTCTGCCGGTTGCGGACGATGCCGGCATCGGCCAGCAGCCGCGCCTTCTCGCGCGCACCCCAGCGGGCGATCACCTCCGGCTCGAAGCCGCGGAAGGCCCTCCGGTAGTTCTCGCGCTTGTTCAGGATGGTCTCCCACGAGAGACCCGCCTGTGCGCCGTCCAGCACCAGCTTCTCGTAGAGCGCGCGCGAGTCGCGCTCGGGCACGCCCCACTCGGTGTCGTGGTACTCCACGTACAACGCGTTGGTGGGCTTGGGCCACGGACAACGGACGACCTCGCGCGGCATGGGCGGCTCCCTCAGCCGAACAACCGGCTGAACGTGATGAACGACAGCACGAAGCCCGCGAGCGTGACGAGCACGAACGCCCCGGCGAGCACGAGCAGCCCCGGATGCTCACGCCGGCCCGCGAACCCCATCGCCTCGGCCGCCACGAAGCCGCCCGCGAAGCCGCCCGCGTGCGCCCAGTTGTTGATGCCGGGGAAGAAGAAGCCCATGGCGAAGATCATCGCCGCCGACACCCACAGCTGCTGCGTCATCGCGGTCTGGCCCGATCGCCGCCCGTACACGATGAGCGAGGCGAACATGCCGAAGAGCGACCCCGAGGCGCCGATGGTGGGCGAGCCGGTGGCGATGTTGCTGAGCACGAACCCGGCCACGCCCGCGATCACGAAGATCACCCACGCCCTGACCGGACCGAACAGGTCGATGGTGGCCGGCATGTAGCGCGTCAGGAACATCATGTTGAACAGGATGTGCAGCACGCTGCCGTGCAGGAAAATCGCCGTGAACACGGTCCACCACGCGCCGCCGGTCATGAGCGGACCGGCGGTCATGCCCAGCTTGTAGAGCGCGGGCGAGGACGGCGCGAACAGGTCGAACAGGCTCCGCATGCGGAAGATGGCGCCGAGGTCGAGCAGCAGCGACAGCACGTAGAGTGCGATGCAGGCGGCGAGGATGCCGCGCATCAGGTCGAGCTGGCGCAGCCATCGCATGGCATCGGGCGTCAGCCCGATGGCGGTGGGCAGCCAGGCGCCGCAGTGCGGGCACTTGGTCTCGCCGGGACCCACGAGGCGCTCGCAGCGAGGGCAGACGATCGAGCGGACGCGATTCATCGCGGCAGCATACGCGAGCCCCGGCCGCGCGTGCAGCCCGCCGGTTGGACGGGCCGGGGCGCGCGTGCGAGCGTGCGCGCATGTCCTTCCTCCTGCCGCAGCTGCGTGACGCCGTGCTCGAGGGCGTGCGGCCGCTCGACCTGCACGGCGACCGCTATCTCGACCTGCTGCTCCGCTTCGCCGAGGAGCCGGAGCCCCGCACCGTGCGGCTGCACGCGAGCGAATGCCCGCCAGACCTGTCGGCCGGCGAGGCGCTCCGCGTTCGGTTCGTGATGGGCGTGGCGACGAGCGTCACGCGCGCCTAGCCTCCGGCGGCCGGAGGCGGGTGCCTTGAGCACCGGCGGCGAATCGTGCAAGGTGTTGGGCGTTCCCGGTGAGCCGGGGACACGTCCGTTCGGGGTGGCTCGCATGTGCGGGCCTGAGAACACACCCGTCGAACCTGAACTGGTTGAGACCAGCGTAGGGAAACGGCGAAGATCCCGCAGAGCCCTGCGCGTCTTCCTCGCCGTCCCTCACCCGGGGCGGCGATTCGCGTTCGGTGCGGATCGCGGCCCCTCCAGGGGGGCGCATCGATGTTCAGCCACAGCCCGCTCGACTGGGGCGTCGTCGCCGCCTATGGCGGCGTGCTCGTCGCGCTCTGGTGGCGAAGCCGCCGCGCCGCCGGCACGGCCGAGGACTACCTCGTCGCCAGCCGCACGGTGACGCTGCCGGCGTTCGTCGCCACGCTCGTCGCCACGTGGTACGGCGGCATCCTGGCTGTGGGCGAGTACGGCTGGCGCTACGGCCTCGCCAACTGGCTGGTGTTCGGCGTGCCCTACTACGTCGGCGCCGCACTGTTCGCGGGGCTGTTCGCGAAGCGCGCGCGCGAGTCGGCGCTGGCGACGCTGCCCGACCAGCTCGAGCGCGCCTACGGCCGCGGCCCGGCGCTGGCCGGCGCGGCGCTGGTGTTCGTGCAGACGGCACCCGCCGCCTACCTGCTCATGCTCGGCACGCTGATCGCCGTGATGACCGGCGCCCCGCTCGCCGGCTGCGTGGCGGCGGGCGCGCTGCTGTCGGTGTTCTACGTGGACAAGGGCGGGCTGCGCAGCGTCGTGGCCGCCGATCGCGTCCAGGCCGTGCTCATGTACGGCGGCTTCGCGCTGCTGCTGGCGTTCGTGTTCGCCAAGCATGGCGGGCCGTCGTTCCTCGCCGGCCGCGTGCCGGACACGCACTTCGAGTGGCACGGCGGCCAGGGCGCCGGCGCCATCCTGGTGTGGTACGTGATCGCGCTCGGCACGCTCGTGGAGCCCGCGTTCTGGCAGCGCGCCTACGCCGCGCGCGACGCGCGCACCGCCCGCACCGGCGTGCTGCTGTCCATCGGCGGCTGGGCGCTCTTCGACCTCATGACCATGACCGCGGCCCTCTACGCGCGCGCGCTGCTGCCGGACCTGGCCGACCCCGTGATGGCGTTCCCCGAACTGGCGCGGCAGGTGCTGCCGCCGCTGGCGCTGGGCCTGTTCTTCGTCGGCATGACCGCCACCATCATGAGCACGATCGACTCGTACACGTTCGTGGCCGCCACCACGCTCACGCACGATGTGGCCTGGCGCGTGCTGGGCGGCAGCCGCGAGCGCATCCCGTCGTGGTCGCGCGCCGCGCTGTGGGCGACCACGCTGTTCGCCATGGCGCTGGCGCTGTCGCGCCGCAGCGTCATCGACCTGTGGAAGGACATCGGCTCGGTGGTCACCCCCGCGCTCCTGCTGCCCATCGTGCTCGCGGTGTACGCCAGGCGCCGCCTGCCGAGCCGCCCCGCCCTCGTGATGGTGCTGGCGCCGGCGCTCGTGGCGCTCGCCTGGACGCTCGCACGCGGCCGCAACGCCGACGGATCGCCGCCCTTCGGAATCGAACCCATCTACGCCGGACTGGGCGTCTCGCTCGCGCTCGTCCTCGCCCTGTGGCCGCTCAGCCAGGAGAACCGCCCATGAACCGCCTGCTCGCCTGCCTCGCCCTGTCCGCGCTGTCCGCCTCTCCCCTGCACGCGCAGAGCGCGGCCGAGGCGGACACGTTCCCGCGCGTCGTCCGCGCGGCGGGCGTCGAGGTGAGCACGACGCGCGCGGACGCGCGCACGCCGCTCGCCTCGAGCCGGCTCTCGCGCGCCGACCTCGCGCGCCTCAACCACGGGCAGGACACGCCCATGGCGCTCGCCTCGCTCCCCGGCGCCTACGCCCACTCCGATGCCGGCAACGGCATCGGCTACTCCTATCTCTCGATCCGCGGCTTCCCGCAGCGGCGCATCAGCGTGCTGGTGGACGGCGTGCCGCTCAACGACCCC